>NZ_JBMGQR010000001.1:0-216808 GCF_049059935.1 Solicola agrisoli
AAGTTGTCCGTACAGGATGGGTCGCAGGGAGCGACGGTGTCAACCGGGGCTGGGTCTCGCCTGGCAGGATCGCGGCATGACGATCATCAAGATCAACGCCATCAGCGTCGCCGAGGGCTCCGGCGACGAGCTGGCCCACCGGTTCGCTGCCCGCGCGGGAGCCGTCGACGGGCAGGACGGCTTCGAGGGCTTCGAGCTGCTCCAGCCCACCGACGAGCGCACCACCTGGCTCGTCATCACCCGCTGGCGCGACGAGGAGTCGTTCCAGGCATGGCTGTCGTCCCCGTCCTTCGCCCACGGCCACCGCTCCCAGGCCGAGCGCGACGGCGGCGACGCCCCCAAGCCCGTCGGCGTCCACTCCGAGCTCTGGTCCTACGCCGTCGCCGGCGGCTCCCCCGGCTGACCCCGGCCGCGGTCTCGGTTTCCCAGGTTCACCTGGGAAACCGACGAGACCACGGGAAGTTCTCCGGGGTGCCGTCGGGACACCAGGTTCACCTGGGAAACCGTCACACCGGAGAGCGTCAGCGCAGCTCGGACGCGCCGGGGCCCTCGGGGGTGTCGCCGAGCATCTCGAGGTCGGCGTGCTGGGCCTTGCCGCGCAGGTCCATCGAGAAGTAGACGTTGTCCCAGCGCTGGTTCTCCACCGCGACGAAGTCGGGGATGCGGCCGTACTCGACGAAGCCGAGGCGCTCGTAGACGTGCATCGCGGCGTGGTTGTTGCCGCGGACGTCGAGGGTGAGGATCTCGATGCCGACCGTGCGGGCGTACTCGATCAGGCCCTCGACCAGGCGGCGGCCGAGGCCGCCCCCACGGGCGTGGGACGAGACCGCGACCCGTCCGATGTCGGCGTGGGGCTGCTCGGTCTCGCCGTCGCGGCGCGTCCAGTACGCGAACCCGACGACCTCGCCGTCGGCCTCGCGCTCGGCCACCACCAGGCAGGCGTCGTCGAAGTCGGCGCCCTGGATCAGGTCGGCGAGCAGCTCGCCGACGTCCGAGCGCGTCGGCGGCTCGACCCAGCCGAGCGCGGCACCCTCCTCGACCATCTCGACGACGAGCCGGTGGATCTGGTCGAGGTGCTCGGGCTCGGGCTCGCTCACGCGCCGGACGACGTACTCGGACTGGCTCACGCAGGTGGCTCCTCGGTTCCCAGGGGGCGGTTCTCGTACGGGATGGACAGCACGATGGTCGTGCGGGTCGACACGTTCGCCGCGGCGCGCACGCGGGCCAGCAGCGTCTCGAGCGCGGGGGTGTCGGCCACCCGCACCTTGAGGATGTAGCTCTCGTCGCCGGCCACGGAGTAGCAGGCCTCGATCTCGGGGATGTGGCGCAGCCGCTCGGGGCAGTCGTCGGGCTCGCTCGGGTCGATCGGGCGGATCGAGATGAACGCCGTCAGGGCCAGGCCGATGACGGCGGGGTCGACAACGGCGCGGTAGCCCGAGATCGCTCCGCGCTGCTCGAGCCGCTTGACGCGCTGGTGCACCGCCGACGTCGACAGGCCGGTGGCCTTGCCGAGGTCGGTGTAGGACAGCCGCCCGTCCGCGGCCAGCAGGCCGAGGATGCGTTGGTCGATCTGTTCCACGCCCGGCACTCTACCGGCGCGGGTCGCCCGGACCGGACGTTCGACGCTCAGGGCAGCGTGACGACATCGCGGGTCGTCAGGTTGAGCCGCTCCAGGCCGTCGTCGGTGCAGACGACGATGTCCTCGATCCGCGCGCCGTGACGGCCCTCGAGGTAGATGCCGGGCTCGATAGAGAAGGCCATGCCCGGCTCGAGCACGATGTCGTTGCCCTCGACGATGTAGGGCTCCTCGTGGGTCTCCAGGCCGATCCCGTGCCCGGTGCGGTGGATGAACAGGTCGCCGTACCCGGCGTCGGCGATCACCCGGCGTCCCACGGCGTCGACGGACTCGGCCGTCACGCCGGGGCGGGCGTAGTCGCACTGCACCTGCTGGGCCTCGCGCAGCACCGCGAACGCCTTCTCGTACTCCGCGGACGGGGTGCCGCCGGCGACGTAGTTGCGCGTGCAGTCCGAGCAGTAGCCGGCCGGGGTGGTGCCCCCGATGTCGACGACGACGGGGTCGCCCGCCTCGATCACGCGGTCGGACACCTCGTGGTGGGGCGAGGCGCCGTTCGGACCGGACCCCACGATGACGAAGTCGACGGTCGCGTGCCCCTCGGCCAGGATCGCGTCGGCGATGTCGGCGCCCACCTCGCGCTCGGTGCGACCGGGACGCAGCCACTCACCCATCCGCGCGTGCACGCGGTCGATGGCCGCGCCCGCCTCGCGCAGCGCGTCCACCTCCTGCGGGGTCTTGCGCATGCGCAGCTCGCGCAGCACGGGGCCGGCGAGCCGCTGCTCGACGCCGGGCATCGCGTGCGCCAGCGCCAGGACCTTCTCGGCCCACATGTGGTTGTCGAGGCCGACGACGCCGCCCTTCACGAGGGTCGCGGTCAGCGCGTACGGGTCGTGCGTCTCCTGCCAGGTGACGATCTCGACGCCGAGCGCCTCCACGCCGGACGCGACGGCGGCCGCGCGCTCCAGGTGCGGGGCCACGAGCACGGGCGTCCCGCTCGACGGGAGCACCAGGCAGGTGAGCCGCTCGAGCGGCTTGGCGTCGTACCCGGTGAGGTAGCGCAGGTCGGGTCCCGGCGAGACCAGCAGGGCGTCGACCCCCTGGTCGGCGGCGGTCTGCTGGGCGCGGCGGAGTCGGTCGGCTGTGTCGGAAGTCATCGCCTGGCACGATACCCGCATGAGTCCGACCGGCCCGCGCCTGATGCTGCTCGACACCGCCTCGCTGTACTTCCGCGCGTTCTACGGCGTGCCCGACACGTTCAAGGCTCCCGACGGCACGCCCGTCAACGCCGTGCGCGGGCTGCTCGACTTCATCGCGACCCTGTCCTCGGGCTACCACCCCGACGCGATCGCGGCGTGCTGGGACGACGACTGGCGCCCGGCGTGGCGCGTCGAGCTGCTGCCGTCGTACAAGGAGCACCGCGTCGCCGAGGTCCGGCCCGGCGTGGACGAGGAGGAGGCGCCCGACGAGCTCGGCGTCCAGGTGCCGCTGATCCGCGAGGTGCTCGCGCTGCTCGGCATCAGCGTGGTGGGCGCGGCCGCGGCCGAGGCCGACGACGTCATCGGCACCCTGGCCACCCGCTGGGAGGGCCCGGTCGAGGTGGTCACCGGCGACCGCGACCTGTTCCAGCTCGTCGACGACGACGCCGGCATTCGCGTGCTCTACACCGCCCGCGGGGTCGGCCGTCACGACAAGGTCGACCGTGCCTGGGTGCACGAGAAGTACGGCGTCGACCCCGATCGCTACGTCGACTTCGCCGTGATGCGCGGCGACCCGTCCGACGGCCTGCCCGGCGTCACCGGAATCGGCGACAAGACCGCCGCACGCCTGCTCAAGGAGTTCGGCGACCTCGACGGGATCCTGGCCGCCGCCGACGACCGTCGCAGCTCCATCACCCCCCGCGTGCGCACCAACCTTCAGGCCGGCCACGACTACGTCGCCCGGGGGCGCAAGGTCGTCGCCGTCGACCGTGAGGTGGAGTGCGGTGAGCCCGGCACCGTCGAGGCGCTCACCCTCACCCCGCTGGACGTCGACGCGCGCGCCGCGGTCGTCGCGTTCGGCGAGACGTGGGGCCTCGGCGGCTCGGTCGAGCGCGTCCTGTCCGCGTTGCCGTAGGAGTTGTCGGTGGCTGGTGATGCCAGGGCATCACCACGCACCGACAAGTCGACGATCAGGGCGCTGAGACCGAGCTGTACGCGACCACGCCGTGGCGCAGCAGGCCGGCGGCCGTGCGGGCCTGCTGGCGCACCGGTGAGTCGGGCCCGGCGGCGTCGGCCACCTGCTCGGTGACGTCGAGCAGCTGCTTGACGGCGCGGACGAAGTCGCCCGCCGCGATCTCGTTCTCGGCGAGCAGCCGGTCGAGCGGGACGCCGGTCGCCCACTGCCAGGCCGCCCAGGCGAACCCGAAGTCGGGCCGCCGCAGGAACGACACCCGGTGCGCGCGCTCGACGGACTCCAGCGAGGCCCAGATCCGGTTCATCGTGGACGCGGCGTCCTGCACGCCGCCCTTGGGGAACTGCGGCGCGTCGGCGTCGTCGGGGTTGCGCGACTCGAACGTCAGCCCGCTCAGCGCCGAGACCAGCTCGGCGGGCGTGAGGTCGTCCCAGACGCCCTTGCGGATGCACTCGCTGGCCACCAGGTCCAGCTCGGAGTAGAGCCGTTGCAGGCGTCGTCCGGTGGGCGTCACCTGGTCGCCGTCGAGGTAGCCCAGCTCGTCGAGCACCTCGCAGACGCGGTCGAACTGCCGCGCGACCGTGTTGGTGCGGTCCTCGATCTTGCGGCGCTGGGCCGTGACGTCGCGCTCGAGCTTGTGGTACCGCTCGGCCCAGCGGGCGTGCGACTCCCGCTCGGGGCAGCCGTGGCACGGGTGGTCGCGCAGACGCTTGCGGATGTGGTCGATCTCGGGGTCGGGGGCGGAGTCACCGCGCTCGGCGCGCCTCGGCCCGCCCTTGCGGGGCGGCGGCAGCTCGCCGGCCCGCTGGCGCAGCGTGGACGCGAGGTCGCGCCGGTTCTGCGGGTTGCGGGCGTTGAACGACTTGGGCACCCGCATCTTGCCCAGCGCCTCGACGGGCGTCGGGAAGTCGACCATGGCCAGACGCCGCGCGTGGCGGTCGGCGGTGAGCACCAGCGGACGGGGCCCGCCGCGGTCGGCCGTCACACCGGGGTCGAGGACGACCGCCAGGCCGGCCCACCGTCCGGCGGGCACCTCGACGATGTCGCCCGGGCGCAGCATCTCCAGCGCCTCGACGACGGTCTGGCGCTCGACCGAGCGTCGCTGCTTGGAGCCCTTGGACTCCCGGTCGCTGAGCTCGCGGCGCAGGGCGGCGTACTCCATGAAGTCGCCGCGGTCGCAGGTGGCGGCCTCGGCGTAGCCGGCCAGCGCCTCCTCGGCCTTCTGCGCCTGGCGGGCGAGCCCGACGACGGCGCGGTCGGCCTGGAACTGCGCGAACGACTGCTCGAGCAGCTGGCGTGCGGTGGCCCGCCCGACCTGGTCGACCAGGTTGACCGCCATGTTGTACGACGGGTGGAACGACGACCGGAGCGGGTAGGTGCGCGTCGACGCGAGGCCGGCGACGTGCCGCGGGTCGAGCCCCGGCTGCCAGAGCACCACGCCGTGCCCCTCGACGTCGATGCCGCGACGGCCGGCGCGTCCGGTGAGCTGGGTGTACTCCCCCGGCGTGACGTCGGCGTGCGTCTCGCCGTTCCACTTCGAGAGCCGCTCGATGACCACCGAGCGCGCGGGCATGTTGATGCCCAGCGCAAGGGTCTCGGTGGCGAAGACGACCTTGACGAGGCCGCGGGTGAACAGCTCCTCGACGCACTCCTTGAACCGCGGCAGCATGCCGGCGTGGTGGCTCGCGATGCCGCGCGCCAGCGCCTCGGAGAACTCGTGGTAGCCCAGCACGTGCAGGTCCTCGGCCGGGATGGACGCGCAGTGGTCCTCCACGAACGCGCGGATCTCGCGCTCCTCGTCGGGCGAGGTGAGGCTGAGCCGGGTGGTGAGGCACTGCTTGACGGCGTCGGCGCAGCCCTTGCGGCTGAAGATGAACACGATCGCGGGCAGCAGCGCCGCCGCGTCGAGCCGTTCGAGCACGTCGATGCGGCTGGGGGTGAAGTTCTTCTGCCGGTTGCGGTGGGACGCGTACTGCTCGCCGCGCTTCTTGCCCCGCCCGTACCTGCCCTGCGACGCGCGCTGCAGGCGCTGGGCGCGCTGGTCGTCGCGGGCGATGCGCTCGAGCTCGCGGTTGACGCGGCGCTCCGACCCGTCGGGGCCGTCCTCGAACAGGTCGTGCATGCGCCGGCCCACCAGCACGTGCTGGTACAGCGGGACCGGTCGCCTCTCCTCGACGATCGTCACGTTGTCGCCGCGCACCTCGGCCAGCCAGTCGCCGAACTCCTCGGCGTTGGACACCGTGGCCGACAGCGACACGACGGCGACGGACTCGGGCAGGTGGATGATGACCTCCTCCCACACCGCCCCGCGGAACCGGTCGGCGAGGTAGTGCACCTCGTCCATCACCACGTAGCCGAGTGTGTCGAGGGTGCGTGAGCCCGCGTAGAGCATGTTGCGCAGGACCTCGGTGGTCATCACGACGACGCTCGCGTCGCCGTTGATCGAGTTGTCGCCCGTCAGCAGTCCGACGCGGTCGGGGCCGTAGCGCTCGACGAGGTCGTGGTACTTCTGGTTCGACAGCGCCTTGATGGGCGTGGTGTAGAAGCACTTGCGGCCCTGCTCGATGGCCAGGTGCGCCGCGAACTCGCCGACGATCGTCTTGCCCGACCCGGTGGGCGCGGCGACGAGGACGCCGTGCCCGTCCTCGAGCGCCTTGCACGCCTCGATCTGGAAGCCGTCGAGACCGAACTCGTACAGGCCCCGGAACTCGGCGACCTGCGGGTTCTGCCTGTCCGCGCGCGACTGGGCATAACGCTCGGCCGGGGAGGTCATGCCACCCACCCTACGTGGGCGGCACGACGCTCACCTGATGTCGTCGTCCTCGCCGCGGTCGCGCCGGATCACGTCGTCGTCGGGGGCGTCGAGGTCGCTCGGCCCCTCGATCGCCGTGGCGCCCACGGCACCGGACGCGACGATGGGCGAGGCCTCGTCGTCGGACCACGACGCGTAGTCGGCGTCGTCCAGGGACCTGGCGGCGCGACGTCGGTCGACGACCCGGGCGATGATCTCGGAGATCATGAACAGCACGGTCATGGGCAGGGCCAGGAACAGCATGCTGATCGGGTCGGTTGACGGGGTCGCGACGGCCGCGAAGACGAAGGTGCCGACGATGATCCAGGGCCGCACCTCGCCGAGCTTCTTGCCGCTCACGACGCCGGCGAAGTTGAGCATCAGCACGAACAGCGGGATCTCGAACGCGACGCCGAAGACCAGCAGCATCCGCAGGATGAAGTTGAGGTAGAGCCCGATGTTGGTGAAGTTGCTGACGCCGTCGGGGGTGAACCCGATCAGGATCTCGATGCCCTTGGGGAGCACGTAGTACCCGACGCCCACGCCGAGGATGAACAGCGGGCCGGCGACGGCGACGAAGGCCATCGTCCACTTGCGCTCGTGCCGGTGCATCGCCGGCACGATGAAGGCCCAGATCTGGTAGAGCCAGACCGGGCTGGACAGCACGATGCCGACGACCAGGCTCGTCTTGAGGAACAGGGTGAGCGGGCCGGCGACGTTGTCGATCACCAGCTGCGCGTCGACGCCCTTCTCGCGCGCCAGGTCGGCGACCGAGGTGGTGTACGGCTGCGTCAGCGCGGCGTAGATCTCGTCGTAGAAGAACGCGGCGACCACCGACAGCACGACGATCGCCAGCACCGACTTGACCAGCCGGTTGCGGAGCTCCCGGAGGTGCTCCATGAGCGGCATGCTGCCGTCAGGGGTCGCCGGCGACGGCGCGCTCCCCCGGCGGAACGAGAGGGCCACGGACTACCCGCGCCTCAGGCGTTGTCGTCGCGCTGCAGGCGGCGCAGGGACTCCTCGGGCGTCTCCGCACCGGTGGCGCCGCTCTCGCGGGGCAGCTGCTGCGGCTGGGCGGCGCGCTGGGGCTTGGCGGCCGGGTCGTCGACGGCCTTGGTCTTCTCGTCGTCGTCGTCGCTCATCAGGCCGGACGTCTCGGACTTAAAGATGCGCAGGGCTCGGCCGGAGCCGCGGGCCAGCTCGGGGAGCTTCTTGGCGCCGAACAGCAGCACCACGACCAGGAGGATCAGGATGATCTCGGTCGGACCTAGGTTGCCCATCAGGGTGACTCCTCTTCGCGGGTGCGCGCGTCGTCACCGACGCCGGTCGCTTCGTCCTCACTGTACGCCCCGAGCGCCAGGCGGGCCCGGGACCTCACGTCGTCGGCCAGTGACGCAGGCTCGACGACCACGACGGTACCCGCCTGCCTCAGGACGAAGCGACGCAGCCACTCCTCGTCACCGCGCATCGTCACGCGGACGATGCCGTCGTCGCGGTCCTGGCGGTCCTCGAGCGCGTAGTACTCGCAGATCCAGTGCGCGTTCGGGCTGAGGTCGAGCACCGCGTACGGGCCCTCGCCGTGGGGGCGGTAGACGCCCTGGCTGAGGTCGCGCGGGGCGACCTCGGGGTGGTCCTCGGCCGGGACGTCGAGCACCTCGACCCCCACGACGCGGTCGAGCCGGAACAGCCGCAGGTCCTCGGCGCGGTGGCACCAGCCCTCGAGGTAGGTGCGTCCCTCGGCGGTGAGCACGCGCAGCGGGTCGACGTCGCGCTCGGTGCGCTCGTCGCGCCAGGGCACCAGGTAGGTCAGGTGCACGCGCCGACGCTCGCGGACCGCGGTGGCGAGCCGGTCGCGCAGCGCGGTGTCGACGTCCTCGTCGAGCACCACCTCGACGGCCGCGCTGGCCGCCGCCGCGTCTCCGGCGGCCGACTCCAGCTTGGCCAGGGCGCGCTCGATGACGTCGCGCTCGTCGCCGGTGGCGCTCTCGCGCAGCGTGCGCAGCGCCACGACCAGCGCGACGGCCTCGCGTGCGGTGAGGCGGACGGGACGCGACAGGAACTCGGCGTTGTCGACGTAGACGACGCCCTGGCCGCGCAGGGCGTCCATGTCGACGTCGATCATCTCGCCGGTGACGGCACCGGGCAGACCGCAGAACCACAGCACGTTGAGGTCCTTGACGATCTGGCGACGCGGGACGCCGAAGGTCTCGGCCACCTGCGCCACCGGCACGCCCTCGTTGCCGCGCAGGTAGGGCACCAGGGCCAGCATCCGGGTCACCTGCTCCTGGGAGGTGCTCACGCGTCGTCCCCCGCCAGCCGGCGCAGGCCGTCGACCACGCGTGCACGCAGCTCGGCCGGCTCCAGCACCACGACGTCGGGCCCGTAGCTGACGACGTCCTCGGCGAGCTCGCCGACCATGCCGTAGGGGACCTCGAGACGGTCCCAGCGGTCGTCCTCGACGGTCTCGGACGCGGCCCGACGGCGTAGGCCGAGGCCGGCGCCCGAACGCACGCGCAGGACGGCCGTCGAGGCGGCCGGCGCCGGGAACAGCGAGGTGGCCATCGCCTCGACGTCGAGGTCCTCGGGCACGTCGTACTCCCCCGCCGCCCCGGCGGGCGTCACCTCGCCCACCACCCGCGACAGACGGAACATGCGCGGCGCGTCGCGACCGCGGTCGCGTCCGGCGAGGTACCAGCGGCCGTGCCACGACAGGACGCTCCACGGCTCGACCTCGCGCCAGGTGCGGTCGTGGCCGGGGCGCTGGTAGGTGAACGTGACGGGGGTGCGCGACACGACGGCGTCCCACAGCGGCTCGAACGCGGGCTCGCTCGCGGCGAGCCGGGGCTCGATGCCCGTCAGCCCGGACGCGTCGACCTGCTGGCCCGCCGCGCGCAGCTTGAGCAGCGCGGACTGGGTGGCGTCGGCGAGCCGCGCCTGCTGCCAGACCCGCGCCGCGAGCCCCACGACGGCGGCCTCGTCCGGCTCGAGCGAGATCTCGGGCAGCTCGAACGCGTCGCGGCGGATCCGGTAGCCGAGCTCGTCGCCGAACACCGCGTCGTGCGAGCCGGTCTCGATCTCGACGCCGATCTCGCGCAGCTCCTCCTTGTCGCGCTCGAACATCCGCCCGAAGGCCTCGTCGTTCTGGTCGCGGTACCCCTCGACGGCGTGCCGGATGCGCTCCTTGGACAGGTACGACGGGGTGACGAGGAGCGCGATGACCAGGTTCATCAACCGCTCGCTCTTGCGTGCCGACATGGGTGGAGCGTGTCAGCCGATCTTGAGGATGTCGACCACGAAGACCAGCGTGTCGGTCCCCTGGATGCCGGCCTGGCTGTTGCCCTGGACGCCGTAGCCGTCGGCGGGCGGGATGGTGATGACGACGCGGTCGCCGACCTTCTTGCCCACCAGGCCGGTGATGAAGCCCGGGATCAGCTGGCCCTCGGCCAGGGTGAAGTCGGCGGCCTGGCCGCGGGTGTAGGAGCTGTCGAACTCCTTGAGGTCGCGGCCGTTGATGCCCACGTAGTTCACGTTGATCGTGTCGCCGGCCTTGACCACCGCGCCGTCGCCCTCACGGGTGACCTTGGACTCGGTCTTGTCGACGTAGAAGTCCTTCTTCACCTCGACCTTGGGGGCCTTGCCCTCGGCGCCGGTGACCTTGACGTCGGCGATGGTGCCGGTGGCGGCCTTGGGCTCGATCTTGGAGACCAGGTCGAACACCCAGACCATCGTGTCGGTCTTGTTCAGGCCGATCTGCTCGTTGCCGTCGGGGAAGCCGTCCTTGGCCGGGATCGCGACCAGCACGCGGCTGCCGATCTTCTTGCCCTCCAGGCCCTTGACGAAGCCCGGCACGAGCGACTCGGCGGTGAGCGTCGTCGACAGCGGCTCGCCACCCTGGCTGAACGAGCTGCCGAACTCCTTGCCGGTGCGACCGTTGACGCCCACGAAGTCGAGCGACAACGAGTCACCCTCCTTGACGGCGGCGCCGTCGCCCTCGTCGAGGACCTTGGACTCCGTCGACGTCACCGAGAAGTCCTTGCCGGTGGTGACCTTGGGGGTCTTGCCGAACGCGCCGGTCACCTTCACGCCGTCGATGCCGTCGCCGGAGCCACCGCCGTCACCACCACCACCGCACGCGGTGAGCGCGAGGACGAGGACGGTCAGGCAGGCGAGCAGACGGCGCACGGTGGTTCAGGCCTCCGGGGTGGGGAAAGTCGAGAGCCCACCAGTGGCGGGCCTCCCCCAGCGTAACCACCGCCCGGTCGCCGACAAGGACGGCGGGTTACATGCCCTCGATCAGCTTGTGCACGCGCTCGTCGTGCGACCGGAACGGGTCCTTGCACAGGACGGTGCGCTGCGCCTGGTCGTTGAGCTTGAGGTGCACCCAGTCGACGGTGAAGTCGCGGCGACGCTCCTGGGCCTTCTTGATGAAGTCGCCGCGCAGGCGGGCGCGGGTGGTCTGCGGGGGCACCGACTTGGCCGCGAACACGTCGAGGTCGTTGGTGACGCGGGCGACGGCGCCCTTCTTCTCGAGCAGGTAGTACAGGCCGCGGTCGCGGTGGATGTCGTGGTACGCCAGGTCGAGCTGGGCGATGCGGGGGTGGCCGAGGCCGATGTCGTTCTTGGCGCAGTAGCGCTCGAGCAGCTTGTACTTGATCACCCAGTCGATCTCGCGCTCGACGAGCGACAGGTCGCCGGAGTCCACGGCCTTGACGGTGCGCTCCCACAGGTCGAGCACGCGCTCGATGGTGGGCGTGGCCAGCCCGTTGCGGTCGACGAAGTCGCGCGCCTTGGTGAGGTACTCGGTCTGGATCTCGATCGCCGACAGCTCGCGGCCGTTGGCCAGCGCCACCTTGCGGCTGCCGGTCATGTCGTGCGCGATCTCGCGGATGGCGCGGATGGGGTTGTCGAGGGTCATGTCGCGCATGACGACGCCCGCCTCGATCATCCGCAGCACGAGGTCGGTGGTGGCGACCTTGAGCATCGCGGTGGTCTCGCTCATGTTGGAGTCGCCGACGATGACGTGCAGGCGGCGGAACCGCTCGGCGTCGGCGTGCGGCTCGTCGCGGGTGTTGATGATCGGCCGCGAGCGGGTGGTGGCGCTCGAGACGCCCTCCCAGATGTGCTCGGCGCGCTGGCTGACCGAATAGATCGCGCCGCGCGGCGTCTGCTGCACCTTGCCGGCACCGCAGATGATCTGCCGGCTCACCAGGAACGGGATCAGGACGTCGGCGATCTTGTTGAACTCGCCGTCGCGACCCACCAGGTAGTTCTCGTGGCAGCCGTAGGAGTTGCCGGCCGAGTCGGTGTTGTTCTTGAACAGGTAGATGTCGCCGAGGATGCCGTCCTCGCGGAGCCGCTGCTGGGCGTCGATGAGCAGGCCCTCGAGGATCCGCTCCCCCGCGCGGTCGTGCGTGATCAGCTCGGTGATCTCGTCGCACTCGGGCGTGGCGTACTCGGGGTGGCTGCCGACGTCGAGGTACAGCCTCGCGCCGTTGCGCAGGAAGACGTTGCTGCTGCGGCCCCACGACACGACCCGGCGGAACAGGTACCGCGCCACCTCGTCGGGCGACAGTCGGCGCTGACCCTTGAACGTGCAGGTGACGCCGTACTCGTTCTCGATGCCGAAGATGCGACGGTCCACTGTCTCAGCCTAGGTCGGTGGGGCTGTTCTGCAGGGCAGTGCGGACCGCGTCGCGGGTGATCCGGCGGAACTTGCGGGGACGGGCGCGGGTGCGGTCGAGCACCGCGACCTCCAGGAACCCGGCCTCGACGGTGCGGGGCTCGGTGCCGTCGTGGCCCAGGGCGTCGGCGGCCAGGCGCAGCGCGGCGTCGAGGTCGAGGCCGTCGGTGAAGTGCTCCGACAGCCAGGTGCCGACGGTCTCGGCCTGCCCGCCCATCACGCCGTGGCCCTGGACGTCGGCCACCGAGCCGTCGTAGGTGAGGCGGTAGATCTGGTCGCCGTCGGCGTCGTCGCCCACCTCGGCGACGAAGATCTCGACCTCGTACGGCTTCTCGCCGCCCGAGGAGAAGATCGTGCCGAGCGTCTGGGCGTAGGCGTTGGCCAGCCCGCGGCCGGTGACGTCGCGCCGGTCGTAGGAGTAGCCGCGGACGTCGGCGAGGCGGACGCCCGCGATGCGGAGGTTCTCGAACTCGTTGTAGCGGCCCACCGCGGCGAACCCGATGCGGTCGTAGATCTCGCTGATCTTGTGCAGCGCCTGCGAGGGGTTCTCGGCGACGAACAGGACGCCGTCGGCGTACTGCACCACGACCACGCTGCGGCCCCGGGCGATGCCCTTGCGGGCGAAGTCCGCCCGGTCCTTCATCAGCTGCTCGGGCGAGACGTAGAACGGGGCGGTCACGGTGCCTTCTTCCTGGGGCTGGGTGGGCGGGACGAGGGGCGGGTCAGGTGAGCCCGGCGACGGGGCCGTCGGGGCGCGTCATCCGGCCACCGATGACGGCGTCGGCGACGGCGGCGGTGGCGTCCTCGTCCCACTGGCGGTAGCCGTCGGCGGTGACGACCGAGACGAGCGGGAAGATCCGACGCGTGAGGTCGGGGCCGCCCGTCGCAGAGTCGTCGTCGGCGGCGTCGTACAGCGCCTGGATGGCCGCGGTGACCGTCTCGGTCTCGGTGAGGTCGTCGCGGTAGAGCTTCTTGAGCGCGCCCCGAGCGAACGTCGAGCCCGAGCCCACCGAGTGGAAGGTGCGCTCCTCGTTCTTGTTGCCCGTGACGTCGAAGGCGAAGATCCGCCCCACCTGGGCGTCGATGTCGAAGGCGGCGAACAGGGGGACGACGGCGAGGCCCTGCATGGCCATGCCGAGGTTGCCGCGGATCAGGGCGGCCAGGCGGTTGGCCTTGCCGTCGGTGGAGAGCGTGGCGCCCTCGATCTTCTCGTAGTGCTCGAGCTCGACCTGGAACAGCCGCGTCATCTCGACCGCGAGGCCCGCGGTGCCGGCGATGCCGACGCAGGAGTACTCGTCGGTCGGGAAGACCTTCTGGATGTCGCGCTGGGCGATGACGTTGCCCATGGTGGCGCGGCGGTCGCCGGCCATGACGACGCCGCCGGGGAACGTCGCGGCGACGATGGTCGTGCCGTGGGTGGGCGCCGGGGACAGGCTCTCGGTGCCCGGGCGGTTGCGCGGGAGCGCGTCGGGCACCTGGCTGCCGAGGAACTCGGCGAACGAGGAGGTGCCGGGACGCAGGTAGGCGTCGGGCAGCATCTACTGCCCGCCCTTCTGCACGAAGCTGCGCACGAACTCCTCGGCGTTCTCCTCGAGCACGTCGTCGATCTCGTCGAGGATCGAGTCGACGTCGTCGTCGAGCTTGCCCTTGCGCTCGGCGACGTCCTCGGAGGAGTCGACCTGCGTCTCCTCCTCGACCTCGCTGCTCCTGCGGGGGGTCTTGTGCTGCTGTCCGCCGTCGCGCGCCATGGTCCACCTCGTCCGGGTCGTGGGGTGCCTTGATTCGTGGTGCCGACGGTCCCGCCGGACCGTCACCTCGACCCTATAACGGGGGTGGGACCCACGTCCGACGACGCGGCGACGTCTCACCGCGACGGGTCGGCCGGGGAATCGGCCTATGACCGCCCACGACGGCCGTACGCCGATTCTCCCGTCGTCACGCGCCGGTCGTGCCGCGCGCTACCGCCCCGTGATGGCGGCGAACAGCTCGGCGGCGGTGGAGCTGCGCTCGAACAGGTCGCCGACGTGCTCGCGGGTGCCACGGAGGGGCTCGAGGGTGGGCACGCGCTGCAGTGAGTCGTGGTCGGGGAGGTCGAAGATCACCGAGTCCCACGACGCGGCCGCCACCTGGTCGGGGAAGCGGGCCAGGCAGGTGCCGCGGAAGTAGGCGCGGGTGTCGTGCGGGGGCGTGGCGACGGCGGCCGCGACCTCGTCGTCGGTGAGCAGGCGCTGCATGCGTCCGGTGTCGACGAGGCGGTGGTACAAGCCCTTGCCGAGCCGGACGTCGGCGTACTGCAGGTCCACCAGGTGCAGCTTGGCGTGGTCCCAGTTCAGGCCGTCGCGGTCGCGGTACTGCTCGAGCAGCTTGAGCTTGGCGACCCAGTCGAGCTGGTCGGCCAGGCTCATCGGGTCGGACTCCAACCGGTCCAGGACGTCCTCCCAGCGCGCGAGCACGTCCTGGGTCTGCTTGGCGTGGGTGTCGTCGGTGTCGTAGGAGCCCTGCTGGACGAACTTCTGCGCCAGGGCCAGGTACTCGCGCTGCAGCTCGACCGCGGTGATGCGGCGTCCGTCCGCCAGCTCGATCTCGTGCTGCAGCGAGTAGTCGTGCGACACCTCGTGCACCGCCTGGACGGGTCGGGTGATCGCCAGGCCCGACGGGATGGCGCCGGCCTCGATCATCGCGATCACCAGCGAGGTGGTGCCGACCTTGAGGTAGGTGGAGATCTCCGAGCAGTTCGCGTCGCCGATGATGACGTGGAGGCGGCGGTACTTCTGCGGGTCGGCGTGCGGCTCGTCGCGGGTGTTGATGATCGGGCGCTTGAGCGTGGTCTCGAGCCCGACGCCGACCTCGAAGTAGTCGGCGCGCTGGCTGATCTGGAACCCCTGCTCGCTGCCGTCCTGCGCGCGCCCGACCCGTCCGGCGCCGGTGACCACCTGGCGCGAGACGAAGAACGGCGTGAGGTGCTCGACGATCGCCGCGAACGGGACGTCGCGCCGCATCAGGTAGTTCTCGTGGGTGCCGTAGGAGGCGCCCTTGTTGTCGACGTTGTTCTTGTAGAGCAGGATCGGCGTCGCTCCGGGGACGCGCCCGGCCAGCTCGGCGGCGCGGCGCATGACGTGCTCGCCCGCGACCTCCCACAGCACGGCGTCGCGCGGGTTGGTGGTCTCGGGGGCGGAGTACTCCGGGTGCGCGTGGTCGACGTAGAGCCGCGCACCGTTGGCCAGGATGACGTTGGCCAGCCCGAGGTCCTCGTCGGTGAGCAGGCCGGGGTCGGCCTGGTCGCGGCCGAGGTCGAAGCCGCGCGCGTCGCGCAGCGGGCTCTCCTCCTCGAAGTCCCAGCGGGCCCGCCGCGTCAGGCCGTGGGCGCTGGCGTACGCGTTGACGATCTGGGTGGCGGCGAGCATCGGGTTGGCGCCCGGCTGCCCCTGGACGGAGATGCCGTACTCGACCTCGGTGCCGACGACACGCGTCACAGTCATGCCCGCAACCCTACGCTGGGGTCGTGGACGAGGTGGGTCAGGAGCAGGTGGGGCTGTTCGACGTCGAGGGACGCCCGGCGGGCACGGCGCCCCGGGCACGGGTGCGTCGCGAGAACCTCCTGCACGCCGCCACCGCGGTCCTCGTGCGCGACGGCACCGGACGCGTCTACGTCCACCGCCGCACGACCACCAAGGACGTCTACCCGGGCCTGCACGACTACGTCGCGGGCGGGGTGCTGCAGGCCGGGGAGGACCCGACCGAGGGTGCCGTCCGCGAGCTCGAGGAGGAGCTGGGCGTCAGCGGCGTCCCGCTGTCGCCGCTCGGCGCGAGCCTCTACGAGGACGAGCACACCCGTTACTGGGCGCACCGGTTCGAGGCGGTCTGGCACGGCCCCGTCCGCTGGCAGCCCAGCGAGGTCGACTGGGGCACCTGGATGACGCCCGACGAGCTGCGCGCCCACCTCGCCGACCCCGCCTGGCCGTTCGTGCCCGACACGCGCGCCGTGATGGGGCCGGTGCTCCGCACGCTCTGACCGGGCCGTCCCCGGCGCGTGGTTGTGTGGGCCCATGGCGAGCGCCCGCACCGACGTGGTGTCCTCCACGGTCTTCGTCCTGTGCTGGAGCTCGGGCTTCGTCGGGGCGCGCCTGGGCACGGCGGTGGCCTCGCCCGTCACGGTCCTCGGCTGGCGGTTCGCGTGCCTCGGCCTGGTGCTGCTGGCGGTCTGCCTCGTGCTGCGCGTGCGGTTCGCCGCCCGCACCGTGCGCCAGCAGGCGCTCCTGGGAACCCTGCAGCAGGTCTGCTACCTGGGGCTCGTGTTCTGGGCGATCTCGCTCGGGGTGCCGGCCGGCCTGGCCGCGCTGGTGACGTCCATGCAGCCGCTGCTGGTCTCCACCGTCGCCGGACCGCTCCTCGGCGAGCGGGTGACGCGGTGGCAGCGCGTGGGGCTGGTCGTCGGCCTGGCCGGCGTGGCGCTGGTGGTCGGCGGCGACCTGGGCGGCTCGTCCGCACCGTGGTGGGCGTACCTGCTGCCCGTCGCCGCCATGCTCACGATGGCCGTCGGCACCGTCACCGAGCGTCGCTGGCGCACGAGCGAGTCGCTGCTCCAGGTCGTCACGGTGCAGTCGGTCGTGGCCGCGCTGGTCTTCGGCGTGGTGGGCGCCCTGACGGGGCACGCCGCACCCCCGCCCGACGTCCAGTTCTGGGTGGCCGTCGCGTGGCTGGTCGGGCTGTCGAGCATCGGCGGGTACGGCGCCTTCGTGTTCGTCAGCCGGCGCCAGGGCGCCACCCGCGCGAGCACCCTGCTGTACCTGACGCCGCCGACGGTGATGGTGTGGACGTTCCTGATGTTCGGCGACACCGTGACCGCGCTCGGGCTGACTGGCCTGGTCGTCTGCGCCGCCGGCGTCACCCTCGCGCTGCGCTCGCGCGGCGGTCCGCAGCCCGTCGGGTGACCATGGACGGGTGCCCGTCCTCCCCGCTCCCCCGGTCGGCGTCGACGCGGCCGTCGACTGGGTGCGCGAGCACCTCGGCCACCTCACCTGCGACGACGTGCACCCCTCGGCGATCCGCGGGGGCCAGTCGGCCGCCGACGCCGCGCTCGCCGGTCTCGACGTCTCCGGGTACGCCTCGAGCCGCAGCACGGTCGCGCCGGTCGCACGGCGCGGCGCGTCCCGGATGTCGCCGTACATCCGCCACGGCCTGGTCGACCTGCCGACGGTGTGGGCCGCCGTGGCCGACGCACCTTCGCGCGACCGCGGCAAGTACCGCGACGAGCTGCTCTGGCAGGAGTACGCACGCCACCTCTACGCCCGAGTCGGCGCCGACCTCGGGTCGTCGATGCGCCACGAGCAGCCGGTGGGCGACTGGGCCGACGGGACGGGCCGGTTCGGCCCGCACGAACCGTGGCCGCAGGAGATGGCCTGCATGCAGGCCACCGTCACCGAGCTGCACGACGACGGCTGGCTGGTGAACCAGACCCGGATGTGGCTCGCCAGCCAGTGGGCGGTCCGTGCGGGCGCGGCGTGGCGCGACGGCGAGGACGAGATGTTCCGCCACCTGGTCGACGGGTCGCGGGCCGCCAACCGCCTGGGCTGGCAGTGGACGGTCGGCACCGGGAGCGGCAAGCCCTACGGCTTCAGCCGCTGGCAGGTCGAGAAGCGCGCCCCCGGCGTCTGCGGACGCTGCGCCCTGCGCGACGCCTGCCCGGTGCAGGACTGGCCCGAGTCCGGCACTGGCGCCCGGATCGAGCCGCCGGCCGGCCTGGGCGGCGGCGACACCGACGCCGGACCGGTCGAGCCGCTCGTCAACGGCACGCCCGAGGCGGTCTGGCTCACCGCCGAGTCGCTCGGCGTGGACGACCCCGCGCTCGCCGCCCACCCGGACCTGCCCGCGGTGTTCGTCCTCGACGAGCCGCTGCTGGGCCGGTTGCGGCTCTCGGGCAAGCGGCTGGTGTTCCTGGCCGAGACGCTGGCCGAGCTGGGCTGCGAGGTCCGGCTCGGCGACCCGGTCGAGGAGCTGGCCGGGACGCCGCTCGCCACCACGTTCG
The DNA here is from genome assembly GCF_049059935.1 of Solicola agrisoli. Taxonomy (NCBI): domain Bacteria; kingdom Bacillati; phylum Actinomycetota; class Actinomycetes; order Propionibacteriales; family Nocardioidaceae; genus Solicola; species Solicola agrisoli. The sequence continues at coordinate 18,242 of NZ_JBMGQR010000001.1, forward strand.
CCCCGGTGCCGGGCTGGCGACGACGCGCCGACCGTCTCGACGTCGCGGCCCTGCACCCCTGGCGCTGGCTCCGATGTCCCGGCGGCGGGACGCTGCGGTCGTTCAGCGCCTGGGTGCGCAAGGACGGGTCGCGCTGACCGCCAGGTCGCGTCCGAGGTAGACGCTCAGCGGGCTGTCGGCGTAGTGGCCGAACGCCTCGACGTCGGTGTACCCGCCCGAGCGGTACATCGCGACGGCGGCGGGCTGCATCAGCCCGGTCTCGAGCACCAGGCGCCGCGCACCGGCCTCGGCGGCGGTGCGCTCCAGCCAGTGCAGCATCTGCCGGGCGTGCCCGCGCCCGCGGTGCTCGTCGGGCACGTACATCCGCTTGATCTCGGCGCGCTCGTCGTCGAGCTGGCGCCACCCGCCCATCGCGACCGGCACGCCGTCGGCCAGCCCCACGCCGAACAGACCGGCCGGCGGCACGAACTGCGCGCCGTCGGCCGGGCCCTCGTCCGGCGAGCCGTACAGCACCGTGTACTCGGCCTGCACGCGCTCCACCAGCGCGACGACCTGCGGGTGGTCGTACGCGCGGACCTCGATGCGCATGCCCTACAGGTACTGCCCCGTGTTGGCGACGGTGTCGATGGAGCGGCCGGGCTCGCTGCCCTGCTTGCCGGAGATGAGCGTGCGGATGAACACGATCCGCTCGCCCTTCTTGCCCGAGATGCGCGCCCAGTCGTCGGGGTTGGTGGTGTTGGGGAGGTCCTCGTTCTCCTTGAACTCGTCGAGGCACGCCTGGAGCAGGTGCTGCACCCGCAGGCCGCGCTGGCCGAGGTCGAGGAGGTCCTTGATCGCCATCTTCTTGGCACGGTCAACGATGTTCTGGATCATCGCGCCCGAGTTGAAGTCCTTGAAGTACAGGACCTCCTTGTCGCCGTTGGCGTACGTGACCTCGAGGAACCGGTTGTCCTCGGACTCGGTGTACATCCGCTCGACGGTGCGCTGGATCATCCCGGCGGTGCACGCGTCTCGGTCGCCGGAGAACTCCGCGAGGTCGTCCTCGTGCAGCGGCAGGCGCGACGTCAGGTACTTGGAGAAGATGTCGCGCGCCGACTCCGCGTCGGGGCGCTCGATCTTGATCTTCACGTCGAGCCGGCCGGGGCGCAGGATCGCGGGGTCGATCATGTCCTCGCGGTTGGAGGCACCGATGACCAGGACGTTCTCGAGCCCCTCGACGCCGTCGATCTCGCTGAGCAGCTGCGGGACGATGGTGTTCTCGACGTCGGAGGAGACGCCGGACCCACGGGTGCGGAACAGCGAGTCCATCTCGTCGAAGAACACGATGACGGGGGTGCCCTCGCTCGCCTTCTCGCGGGCGCGCTGGAACACGAGCCGGATGTGCCGCTCGGTCTCGCCGACGTACTTGTTGAGCAGCTCGGGACCCTTGATGTTGAGGAAGAACGAGCGTCCCTCCTCGCCGGTCTTCGCCGCGACCTTCTTGGCCAGCGAGTTCGCGACCGCCTTGGCGATCAGCGTCTTGCCGCAGCCGGGAGGGCCGTAGAGCAGGACGCCCTTGGGCGGCTTGAGCTCGTGCTCGACGAACAGCTCGGGGTGCAGGTAGGGCAGCTCGACGGCGTCGCGGATGGTCTCGATCTGGCTGCTGAGACCGCCGATCGTCGAGTAGTCGATGTCGGGGACCTCCTCGAGCACCAGCTCCTCGACCTCGCTCTTGGGCACCCGCTCGTAGACGTAGCCGGCGCGGGAGTCGAGCAGCAGGGAGTCGCCGGCGCGCAGCTTGACGTCCTTGAGCGACTCGGCGAGGCGCACGACGCGCTCCTCGTCGGCGTTGCCCAGCACCAGGACGCGCTCGGCGTCGGCCATGACCTCCTTGAGCATCACCACCTCGCCGACCTGCTCGAACTGCAGGGCCGCGACCACGTTCATGGCCTCGTTGAGGATGACCTCCTGGCCGCGCTGCAGCTCGTCGCGGTCGACCGCGGGGCTGACGTTGACGCGCAGCTTGCGGCCGCCGGTGAACACGTCGATGGTGTCGTCGTCGTTGCGCTGGATGAAGGTGCCGAAGCCCGTGGGCGGCTGGGCGAGGCGGTCGACCTCCTCCTTGAGCGTGAGGATCTGGTCGCGGGCCTCGCGCAGGGTGGCGCCGAGGCGCTCGTTCTGGGCGGTGACGCCCGACAGCCGCGACTCCGTCTCGGCCAGCCGGGCCTCGAGGTTCCGGGGGCCGCCGATGCCGGGGCTCGCCTCGGACAGGCGGCGTCGCAGGTGCTCGACCTCGGCGCGCAGGTAGGCGATCTCGTTGGCCTCGTCGCTGGGACTCGGCGTCTGGTTCTCGGTCATGGCGCAACCTCCACCCCGTCCGCGGTGACCCGCGGTCGTCATCGGCTTCCTCCCTGTCGACCCTACCGGGGTTCGGTGACGGTGACGTGACGAAGACACGTGGTTACCGATTCGGTATCAACGTTCCTGCAACCTCGGGGCCGCGCGGCGTTCAGGCGTCGTCGTCCAGCGCGTCGAGGTCGCGCAGCGCGTCCTCCCAGCGGCGCCGACGATCCTCCAGCGGGAGGTCCCACCACGCGTCGCCGCGCTCGCCGAGGCCGTGCTTGGCGAGCCCGACGCGCTCGCGGGCGGCGGCCACCGCGTCCTCGTCACCGGCCTTCTTGGCGACCCCGACGCCGGAGCGTCCGCGTCCGAGGTGGGAGCGCAGGCGATCGGCGACGTCGTCGGGCAGCTCGGGGTCGGTCGCGCGCCAGCGGCGTCCGTCGACCACGATCCAGTGGCCGTCGTCGGTGCGCTCGACGTCGCGGCTCACGCCTGCTCCGGCTCCTGCGCGTCGGCGGGCCGGGGGCCGGTGTAGTCGGGGCCGTACGCGCCGGGCGCGGGGCGGCGGCTGCGCGTGAGCGGCTTCTCGCCCGGCGCCATCCGGCGCGCGGTGACGAGGAAGGCGGTGTGGCCGACCATCTTGTGGTCGGGACGCACCGCGAGGCCCTCGAGGTGCCAGGAGCGCACCATCGTCTCCCAGGCGTGCGGCTCGGTGAACTCGCCGAGGGCGCGGATGGTCTCGGTCACACGGGACAGCTGCGTGGTCGTGGCGACGTAGCAGCAGAGCACCCCGCCGGGCACGAGCGCGGCCGCGACGGTGTCGACGACCGTCCACGGGTCGACGAGGTCGAGGATGACGCGGTCGACGTCGGTGTCACTGAACGTCTCGCGGACGTCGCCGACCGTCAGCCGCCAGGCCGGGTGGTCCTGCGATCCGTAGACCTGGCCGACGTTGCGGCGGGCGACCTCGGCGAAGTCCTCGCGCCACTCGTAGGACGAGACCATGCCGTGCGGGCCGACGGCGCGCAGCAGGTAGCTGGTGAGCGCGCCGGAGCCGGCACCGGCCTCGACGACGCGCGCGCCGGGGAAGACGTCGGCCATCGTGATGATCTGGCCGGCGTCCTTGGGGTAGATCACGGCCGCACCGCGCGGCATCGACACGACGTACTCGTGCAGCTGGGGCCGGAACACCAGGTACTGGCCGCCCAGGCTGCTGGACACGACGATGCCCTCGGGGCGCCCGATCAGCTCGTCGTGGTCGATCTGGCCCTTGTTGGTGTGGAAGCTCTCCCCCACCGCCAGGCAGATGTTGTGCTTGCGGCCCTTGGCGTCGGTGAGGCGCACCCACTCGCCCTCGGCCATCGGGCCCCGGCGCACGCCGGACCACGGTCCTGCCTCCACCACCTCAGACCTCCGAGAAGGCGCGGTCGACGTCGCGCGTCGTGAGCAGGCCGTACGGCGCGCCCTCGGACGTGACCAGCACGTAGTACGGAGCCGGGTGTGACTGCATGGAACGGAGCATCTCCTCGCCGCCTGTGGAGTCGGGCAGCACCTGCCCGTCGTGCAGCGTACGGGCCACGCTCGTGACGGCGAGGTGCGCCCGTCGCAGGTCGGGCATCGCGAGGACGGCCTCCTCGTCGACGACCGCGACCGGACGCCGCTCGGCGTCGACCACGACCACGCCGGCGGCGCCGTCGGTGCGGGCGGCCTCGACGGCGGCGGCCACCGTCGTCTCGGGGGTGACGGCGACGACGCGCCGCGCGATCGTGCGGCCGTGCAGCGCGGGCAGCTTCTTGCGCAGCCGGGCCGAGAGCAGGGCCTGGGACGCACCGCCCCACAGGAAGGCGGCGACGACGGCGGCCAGCACCCAGTCGATGATCGTGGGCTCGCTGCCGAGGAGCTCGCTGATCAGCAGCGGGTAGCCCAGCACCAGGACCGCGAGCACGCGGCCGGCCCAGGCCGACACGATCGTGCCGGTGTGCGGCGTGCCCGAGACTCCCCAGACGAGGGCGCGCAGGACGCGTCCGCCGTCGAGCGGCATGCCCGGGAGAAGGTTGAGCACGCCCACGACCGCGTTGGCCAGCGCCAGGGACTGGAACGCGAGCAGCAGCAGGCCCTCGGGGAGCAGGAAGGTGACGCCGAAGGACGCCGCGGCGATGGCGATCGACGTCAGCGGGCCGACCACGGCGATCCAGAACTCGCGCCAGGCGGTGTCGGACTCGCCCTCGATCTCGGTGACGCCGCCGAGGAAGTGCAGGGTCACCGACCGGACCTCGAAGCCGAAGAACTTGGCCATCACCGCGTGCGACACCTCGTGCAGCAGCACCGACAGGTACAGCAGCACGGCGAACGCGAGCCCCGCGACGTAGACCAGGCCGCCCAGGCCGGGGGCCACCATGTCGATCCGCGGCGAGACGATGTAGCTGATCAGCACGGCGACGACGAACCACGACGCGCGCACGAGCACGTCGACGCCCGCGATCGTGCCCAGGCGGATGGTGCCGGGAGGGCGCTGCGGGGAGGTCACGGGCCAACGCTATCGGGTGGTGCGGCACGCGCCGGTTGTCGTGGGCGCCTCCTAGGCTCGGGTCCATGACCACGCAGGCGCACGCCACCGACCCCGAGACCGGCCGCACGCTGGTCGACGGCGTCGACGTCGTGGGCAGCCTCTCGCCCAGCCGCGCCGCCGACTTCATGGCCTGCCCGCTCAAGTACCGGTTCCGCACCATCGACCGGCTCCCCGAGACGCCCAGCGCGGCCGCCGTGCGCGGCACCGTCGTGCACGCGGTGCTCGAGCGCCTCTTCGACCGTCCCGCGCCCGAGCGCACGCCCGACGTCGCCGTCGGCCTGCTGCCCGCCGCGTGGGAGTCCGTGCTCGCCGCCGAGCCCGGGCTGGCGGCGCTCTTCGAGGGCGACGAGCCGCCCGTGGCCGACCGCGCGGCCTGGCTCGAGGAGTGCGCGGGGCTGGTGCGGCGGTGGTTCGAGCTCGAGGACCCCACCCGCCTGGAGCCCGCCGACCGCGAGCTCTACGTCGAGCACGTCATCGACTCGCGGCTGCTGCTGCGCGGCTACGTCGACCGTCTCGACGTCGCGGCCACCGGCGAGGTGCGGGTGGTCGACTACAAGACCGGCCGCGCCCCCAGCGAGCAGTGGGAGGCCTCGGCCCTGTTCCAGATGCGCTTCTACGCCCTCGTCCTGTGGCGCAGCACCGGACGCGTCCCCACGCTGCTGCAGCTGGTCTACCTCGGCAGCGGCGAGGTGCTCACCCATGCCCCCGACGAGGCCGACCTGCTCGCCACCGAGCGCAAGGTCGAGGCGCTCTGGACGGCCATCGACCTCGCCCGCACCACCGGCGACTTCCAGCCCAACCGCGGCCGGATCTGCTCGTGGTGCGACCACCGCGCCCTCTGCCCCGCCTGGGGCGGCACGCCACCACCCCTGCCGACCGTGGAGCTGTCGGTGCCTCACAGGCCCATAGGCCCCTGAGGCACCGACAGCTCCTCAGGTCAGGCGGGGGTGGGCGTGTCCGTGGGCGACGTGTCGGCCGCGACGACGGTGCCGGCGGCGATCTCCTCGGCGTAGTGGCAGGCGACGCTGTGGCCGGGGGCGAGGAGCCGCAGCAGCGGACGCTCGTCGTCGCAGCGGGTCTCCTGGCGGAACGGGCAGCGGGTGTGGAAGCGGCAGCCGCTGGGAGGGTCGGCCGGCGACGGGAGGTCGCCGCTGAGCAGGATCCGCTCGCGCCGGTCCTCGACCTCGGGGTCGGGCACGGGCACCGCCGACATCAGCGCCTTGGTGTACGGGTGCAGGGGTGCGTCGTAGAGGTCGGGGGCGTCGGCCTGCTCGACGATGCCGCCGAGGTACATCACCGCGATCTCGTCCGACACGTGCCGCACCACCGCGAGGTCGTGCGCGATCACCAGGTAGGTCAGGCCGAGGCGCTCCTGCAGCTCCTGGAGCAGGTTGAGCACCTGCGCCTGGATCGAGACGTCGAGCGCCGAGACGGGCTCGTCGGCGATCACCAGGTCGGGCTCGAGCGCCACCGCGCGGGCGATGCCGATGCGCTGGCGCTGGCCGCCGGAGAACTCGTGCGGGTAGCGCGAGCCGGCGTCGCGCGGCAGGCCGACGAGGTCGAGCAGCTCGGGCACCCGCGCCCGCTTGTCGAACGCGATCCCGTGGGCCTTGAGGGGCTCGGTGAGGATCGTCTCGATGCTCTGGCGCGGGTTGAGCGAGCTCATCGGGTCCTGGAAGACCATCTGCATCCGACGACGCGCGCGTCGCAGCGTCTCGCCCTTGAGCGCGGCGACGTCGGTGCCGTCGAAGTGCACCGACCCGGCGGTGGGTCGCGTCAGCTGCAGGATGGCGCGGCCGAGCGTGCTCTTGCCGCAGCCCGACTCCCCCACCAGGCCGAGCGTCCGGCCCCGGCGCACCGAGAGGTCGACGCCGTCGACGGCCTTGACGTGGCCGACGGTGCGCGACAGCACCGCGCCGCTCTTGATCGGGAAGTGCACCTCGAGGCCCTCGACGCGCAGCAGCACGTCGTCGTCGGTCCGGTCCACGGTCTCCTCGTTCATCGGGCGCCCACCGGGGCGGCCAGCGGGTGGAAGCAGCGCAGCGCACGGGCGTCGTCGCGCTGCAGGAGCGGCGTCTCGGTGCGGCACCGGTCGTCGACGTTGCCGCAGCGCGGCGCGAACGCGCAGCCCTGCAACCACGGCAGCGTGTCGGTGGGCGACCCCGGGATGGGCAGCAGCGGCTCGCCCCGCGCGGTGTCGACGCGCGGGATCGACGCCAGCAGCCCGCCGGTGTAGGGGTGGCGCGGCTCGGCGAACAGCGGCCGACGCGGCGCGGTCTCGACCACCCGTCCGGAGTACATGACGTGCACGGTGTCGCACAGGCCCGCCACCACGCCGAGGTCGTGGGTGATCATCACCAGCGCGGTGCCGGTGCCCGAGACGAGCTCCTTGAGCAGCTCGAGGATCTGCGCCTGGATGGTGACGTCGAGCGCCGTCGTGGGCTCGTCGGCGATGAGCAGCCGCGGCTCGCAGGCGAGCGCGATGGCGATGAGCACGCGCTGGCGCATGCCGCCGGACAGCTGGTGCGGGTACTCCCCCACCCGGCGGCCGGGGTCGGGGATGCCGACGCGGCGCAGCAGCTCGACCGCCCGCTCCCTGGCCTCGCGCTTGTCCATCCCCTTGTGCTGCTTGAGCACCTCGGTGATCTGGGTGCCGACGGTGACCACGGGGTTCAGTGAGCTCATCGGGTCCTGGAAGACCATCGCGACCTCGCTGCCGCGGATCTCGTTCAGCTCCGAGCGCTGCAGGCCGAGCAGCTCGCGTCCGTCGAGCCTGACGCTGCCGCTCACCTCGACGCCGCGCCGCGGCAGCAGGCCCATGATCGCCAGCGACGTGACGCTCTTGCCGCTGCCCGACTCGCCCACCAGTCCGACGTGCTGGCCGGCGTCGACCGCGAAGCTCACCTCGCTGACGGCCTCCACCGGGTCTCGTCCCTTGCGGGTGAACCGCACGGACAGGTCCTCGACCTCCAACAGCATGCTCATCTGCTCACCGCCTCTGCTTGGGGTCGAGCGCCTCGCGGAGCGCCTCGCCGAACAACGTGAACCCGAGGGCCGTGATCGCGATGCAGATGCCCGGGTAGAAGGCCAGCCACGGCGCGATGTCGAAGCGGTCCTGGGCGCTGACGATCATCCGTCCCCACTCCGCCACGGCCACCTCGCCCGTGCCGAGCCCGAGGTACGACAGCGCCGCCACCTCGATCACCGCGGTGGCGAGGTTCAGGGTCGCCTGGACGATCGTCGGGCCGATCGAGTTGGGCAGGACGTGCCCCATGACGATGGTGCGCCGACGCAGGCCGAGCGCCGTCGCCGCGAGCACGTAGTCCTGACGGCCCTGCGAGAGCATCGAGCCACGCAGCAGCCGCGCGAAGATCGGCACCTGCGCCGCGCCGATGGCGATCATCAGCGCGAACGCGCTCTTGTCGAGCACCGCGGCGATGCTGATCGCGAGCAGCAGGCTCGGGATCGACAGCAGGATGTCGACGATGCGCATGACGATCGAGTCGACCCAGCCGCCGAACGCCCCGGCCAGCAGGCCGAGCGCCGCGCCGGCGAGGAGGCCGAACGCCGTCGACACCAGGCCGATGACGAGCGACTGCCGTGCGCCGTAGATCAGCTGGGTGAGCATGTCCGAGCCCCAGCGGTCGATGCCGAGCAGGTGCTCGGGGCTGGAGAACTGCACCGCGTACGGCGTCGACAGGCTCTGCCACTGCGTCGAGGCGGGCTCGTACGGCGCGAGCACCGGCGCGAAGATCGCGACGAGCACGAACAGCAGTACGATGACGGCGCCGATGATGGCCGTCGGGCTGCGCCGCAGCCGACGGAACGCGCCGCGCCACAGGCTGTCGCCGCGCTCGAGCTGCTCGGGTGCCTGGGTGGCGTCGAGGGGGATCGTCATGACTCACGCACCCGGGGATCGATGAGGCCGTAGGACAGGTCGACCAGCAGCGTCACCAACGCGTAGATGATCGCGATGAACAGGATGAAGCCCTGCAGCACGGGGTAGTCGCGGTCGCGGATCGCCTGGTACAGGTAGTTGCCCACCCCGTCGAGCGCGAACACGGTCTCGGTGAGCACGGCGCCCGCGAGCAGGAGCCCGAGCTGCAGGCCGATCGTGGTGACGACGGGCAGCAGCGCGTTGCGCATGACGTGACGGCGGTTGACCAGCGACGCCTTCAGGCCCTTGGCCTCGGCGGTGCGCACGTAGTCCTCGTGGATGACCTCCGACACCGCGGCGCGCGTCATCCGCACGATGATCGCGAGCGGGATGGTGCCCAGCGCGATCGCCGGCAGCACGAGGTGGACGACCGCGTCCCACGCGGCTCCCGGTTGGCCGTTGATGATGCCGTCGAGCACGTAGAAGCCGGTGGTGTGCGTCGCGTCGCTGCGGGCGCTCTGCCGGCCGACGGTCGGGAAGATGCCGAGCTGGATCGCGAACACGTACTTGAGCAGCAGGGCCAGGAAGAACACCGGGGTGACGACGCCGACCAGCGAGACGGTCACGGCACCGGCGTCGGCGGCGCTGCCGGTGCGGCGGCCCGCGACGTAGCCGAGCGGGATGCCCACGAGGATGGCGAACAGCAGCGCGGCGACGGTCAGCTCGATGGTGGCGGGGATCTTGTCGAGGAACGCGGTGAGCACCGGCTCGTTCTTCTTGATCGACTCGCCGAAGTCGCCGCGCAGCAGCGACCCCATGTAGGTGAAGTACTGGGTCAGCAGGGGCTTGTCGAAGCCGTAGACCTCGGTGACGCGGGCGATGGCGGCGGGCGTGGCGCGCTCGCCGAGCAGGGCACGCGCGGGGTCGCCGGGCAGTGCGCGCACCCACGCGAAGAGCAGGAGCGTCAGGCCGAACAGCGTCGGCACGAGCAGCGCGACGCGTCGGATCGCGAAACGGAGCACGCGTTCCTCAGTTCTTCAGACGGGGAGGGGATGAGCAGGCAGAGCCCGGGGTGCGACGGCCGACGGCCGCCGCACCCCGGGCGCCGGATCACTTGGTGACGGTGACGTTCGCGAACGACTCGTCCTGCACCGGGCTGGGCACGAAGCCCTTGACGCCGGGGCCGAACGCGAGCGACGGGACGCCGTGCGCCAGCGGGACGCCGGGCAGGTAGTCCATGACGTCCGCGTTGATCTTCTCGTAGGCCGGCTTCTGCTCCTCGACCGTCGGCAGCTGACGGGCCGCGGCGAGCTCGTCGAACAGCGTCTGGTTGGTGAAGCCCCACTCGTTGCTGGCCTGGCCGAAGAAGACGCCGAGGAAGTTGTCGGTGTCGTTGTAGTCGCCGGTCCAGCCGAGCAGGTGGATGCCGTGGTCCTGGCCGCCCTGGATCTTGTCCAGGTAGTCCGGGCTCCACTGGTCGGCGACGGGCGTGACCTTGATGCCCACCTCCTGCAGCTGGCCGCGGATCACGTTGAAGGTGTCCTGGGGGCTCGGCATGTACGGACGGCTGACGTCCGTCGGGTAGTTGAAGGTCAGCTCCAGGTTCTCCTGGCCGGCCTCCTTGAGCAGCGCCTTGGCCTTGGCCGGGTCGTAGTCGTAGCCCGTGACGTCGTCGTTGTAGCCGTTGACGACCTCGGGGATGAACTCCTTGGCGGCCACCGAGCCCGGCGTCATCGACTGCGACACGATCGCGTCCTTGTCGATGGCGTGGGCGATCGCCTGGCGGACCTTGGGGTCGGCCAGGGCCGGGATCTTCTGGTTGAAGCCCAGGTACAGGACGTTGAACGCCGGACGCTGGACGAGCTCGAAGTCCTCGTCCTGCAGGGGCTTGATGTCACCGGGGCCGACGAGGTCGAAGCCGTCGATGTCACCGGCACGCAGGGCGTCGGTGCGGGCCTTGCCGTCGGCGATCGTGGTGATGCGGACGTTGGGCGTCTTGGCCTTGTCGCCCCAGTAGCTCTCGTTGGCCTTGAGGGTGACGGCCTGGCCGCGGTCCCACGAGACGAACGAGTACGGGCCGGTGCCCGTCGGGTGCGCGGTGCCGTACTCGCTGGACGTCGGGTCGCCGCCCGCCTCGACCTTGTTGTACTTGGCGAGCGCCGTGGGGCTCTGCATCGAGAACGCCGGCAGCGACATCGAGGCGACGAAGCCCGCGTAGGGCTGCTTGAGGGTGATCGTCGCGGTGTTGCCCTCGGTGGCGCAGGAGTCGTAGATGCTCTTGTCGCCGAAGCCCTTGAACAGCGAGATCCAGTAGTACGTGACGTCCTCGGTCTGCGCCGGGCCGGCGGGCTGGTTGTTCCAGTACTCGAACATCGAGCAGACGGCCGCGCCGTTGAACGGGGTGCCGTCCTGGAAGGTGACGCCGTCGCGCAGCGTGAACGTCGTCGACTTGCCGTCCTCGGAGGTCTCCCACTTGGTGGCGAGCGACGGGGCGGGGTCGGCGGTGCAGGGCTTGGCCGAGACCAGGCCCTCGAAGATCTGGCGGCTGACGCGGAACGTCTCGCCGTCGGAGGCGTGGAACGGGTTCAGGGTGGTGGGGTCCGACGAGGCGGCGAACACGAACGTGTCCTCGCCCGCGTCGCCGCTGTCGGCGTCGGCCAGCTCCTTGCACTGGGCCTCGGCGTCGGCGCCGTCGGGCGCAGCCGAGTCCGAGGAGCCGCCGCCGCACGCGACGAGGGTGGCGGCCGACAGCGCGCCGGCCACCGCGAGCATCACGCTGCGGCGAAGGTGTCGATGACTCATCCAGGTCCTGCTTTCTCCGGGGCGCTCCAGCGCCCGCACGGTCAGATGTGCGGGACGCTAGTGCGTCCACGGAGCGAGACGGAAGCCACCGGGCGGTTGCGGGCCGAATCGTTATGGAGTCAGTACCTGGCGAAATGTGCCGGTTACCTCAGAGCAGGCGGCCGAGGTCCTGCGGCGTCAGCCCGACCAGGGACTGCCGCACCGTGCGGCGGTCCTCCTCGCCGACGGGCACGTGGTGCGGCACCGCGAGGACGTGGCAGCCGGCCGCCTGGGCCGAGCGCGCCCCCGTCGGGGAGTCCTCGACGGCGACGCAGTCGCGCGGGTCGACGCCGAGCGCGCGGGCGGCGGCGAGGTACGGCTCGGGGTCGGGCTTGCCGGCCGACACCTCGTCCCCGGTCATCACCACGTCGAAGACGTCCTCGGGCAGGTGCGGCAGCAGCGACTCCACGATGCTGCGCCACGACATCGTCACCAGGCCCAGCAGCACCCCGGCCGAGCGCAGCTGGGCCAGCAGCTCGAGGGCGCCGGGCCGCCACTGCAGGTCGCCGGACTCCATGTGCCGCAGCACCGCCGCGATCAGGTCGGCGACGATCTCCTCCGGCTCGAGGTCGAGGTCCATCCGCTTCTTGATGTAGCGGCCCGACTCGAGCAGGTCGTTGCCGACCAGCTGCATGGCGTCGTCGTCGCTCCACTCGGCGCCGTGGCGACGCGCGAGGTCGAACTCCGCCGCGATCCAGATCGGCTCGGTGTCGACGATGGTGCCGTCGAGGTCCCACAGGACGGCGGCCGGCAGGCCGTCAGTTCGCATTGAAGTAGGTCGCCTCGGGGTGGTGGAGGATGATCGCGTCCGTCGACTGCTCGGGGTGCAGCTGCAGCTCCTCGGACAGCTCGACGTTGATCCGCTCGGGACGCAGCAGGCGCACCAGGTCGGACCGGTCCTCGAGGTTCGGGCAGGCCGGGTAGCCGAAGGAGTACCGCTCGCCCCGGTAGCCCTGCTTGAGGATGCCCGACAGCTCGGTGGGGTCGTCGCCGTCGATCTTGAGCTCCTCGCGGATCCGCGAGTGCCAGTACTCCGCGAGCGCCTCGGTGAGCTGGACCGACAGGCCGTGCAGCTCGAGGTAGTCGCGGTAGGCGTTGCGGCTGAAGATCTCGTTGGTCACGTCGCTGACGTGGGCACCCATCGTCACCAGGTGGAACCCGACGACGTCGAGCTCGCCCGAGCTCTTGGGACGGAAGAAGTCGGCCAGGCACAGGTGGCGGCTGCGGGTCTGCCGCGGGAACGAGAACCGGGCCACCTCGTCGCGCTGGTGCTCCGCGTCGAGGACGACGAGGTCGTTGCCCTCGGAGTAGCAGGGCCAGTAGCCGTAGACGACGGCCGGCTCCATGATCTTCTCGGTCTGGATCCGGTCCATCCACATGCGCAGGCGCGGGCGTCCCTCGGTCTCGACGAGCTCCTCGTACGAGGGACCGTCGTCGGCGCGCGAGGTCTTCAGGCCCCACTGCCCCATGAACGTGGCGCGCTCGTCGAGCCAGGACGCGAAGTCCTGCAGCGGGATGCCCTTGACGATGCGGTCGCCCCAGAACGGCGGCGTGGGGACGTCGACGTCCTGGCGCACGTCGGAGTGGTCGGGCGGCGGCGGCGCGTCCTCGGCGGGTGCGGCGGGCTTGCGCTTGACCCGACGCTGGCGCAGCTCGGGCAGCGCGGCCCCGGGCACGCCGCGCTTCACGCCGATCATCGCGTCCATGAGCCGCAGGCCCTCGAACGCGTCGCGGGCGTAGCGGACCTCGCCCTCGTACATCCCGGCGAGGTCCTCCTCGACGTAGCCGCGCGTCAGCGCCGCGCCACCGAGGATGACCGGGAACCTGGCGGCCATGCCGCGGGTGTTCAGCTCGCCGAGGTTCTCCTTCATGATCACGGTGCTCTTGACGAGCAGGCCGGACATGCCGATGACGTCGGCGCGGTGCTCCTCGGCGGCGTCCAGGATCGCCTGGACCGGCTGCTTGATGCCGAGGTTGACCACGGTGTAGCCGTTGTTGCTGAGGATGATGTCGACGAGGTTCTTGCCGATGTCGTGGACGTCGCCCTTGACGGTGGCCAGGACGATGGTGCCCTTGCCGTCGTCGTCGGTCTTCTCGATGTACGGCTCGAGGTAGGCCACCGCGGTCTTCATGACCTCGGCGGACTGCAGCACGAACGGCAGCTGCATCTGGCCGGAGCCGAACAGCTCGCCGACCGTCTTCATGCCGGCGAGGAGGTCCTCGTTGATCACCTCGAGCGCGGTGCGGCCGGCGTCCATCGCCTCCTGGAGGTCGACGTCGATGCCCTTGCCCTCGCCGTCGACGATGCGCGCCTGCAGGCGCTCGGCCAGCGGCATCGCGGCGAGCTCGGCGGCGCGGTCGGCCTTGGAGTCGGCGGCCTTGACGTCGGCGAACATCTCGAGCACCGCGGTGAGCGGGTCGTAGTCGCCGTCGCGCTTGTCGTGGACGAGGTCGAGCGCGGCCTTTTTCTGGTCCTCGGGGATGCGGTTGAGCGGCAGGATCTTGGCCGCGTGGACGATCGCGGAGTCCAGGCCGGCCTCGACGCACTCGTGCAGGAACACCGAGTTCAGCACGATGCGCGCGGCCGGGTTCAGGCCGAACGAGACGTTGGACAGCCCGAGCGTGGTCTGCACCGTCGGGTAGAGCTGCTTGATCTGGCGGATCGCCTCGATGGTCTCGATGCCGTCGCGGCGTGTCTCCTCCTGACCGGTGCCGATGGGGAACGTCAGCATGTCGATGACGATGTCCTCGACGCGCATGCCCCAGTTGCCGGTGAGGTCCTCGATCAGACGGGTGGCGACGCGCACCTTCCACTCCGCGGTGCGGGCCTGGCCCTCCTCGTCGATGGTCAGGGCCACGACGGCCGCGCCGTGCTCACGCACCAGGCGCATCGTCCGCGCGAAGCGGGAGTCGGGGCCGTCGCCGTCCTCGTAGTTCACCGAGTTGATGACGCTGCGGCCGGCCAAGCGCTCCAGGCCCGCCTGCAGGACGTCGGGCTCGGTGGAGTCGAGCATGATCGGCAGCGTGGCCGAGGTGGCCAGGCGGAACGCGAGCGTGCTCATGTCGGCGGCACCGTCGCGTCCGACGTAGTCGATGTTGAGGTCGAGCATGTGGGCGCCGTCGCGGATCTGGGCGCGCGCGATGTCGACGCAGTCGTCCCAGCGCTCCTCCAGCATCGCCTCGCGGAACGCCTTCGAGCCGTTGGCGTTGGTGCGCTCGCCGACCGACAGGTACGACAGGTCCTGGCGGAACGGGACGGTCTGGTACAGCGACGCCGCACCGGCCTCGGGCTCGGGGTGACGGGTCACGACCTCGCGTCCGCGGACGCGCTCGACGACCTTCTTCAGGTGCTCGGCGGTGGTGCCGCAGCAGCCGCCCACCAGGCTCAGGCCGTACTCGCGGGTGAACGTATCGTGCGCGTCGGCGAGCTCGTCGGGCGTCAGCGGGTAGTGGGCGCCGTCAGCCGTCAGCTGGGGCAGGCCCGCGTTGGGCATGCAGCCGATGGGGATGCGCGAGGTGCGCGACAGCTGGCGCAGGTGCTCGCTCATCTCGGCCGGGCCGGTGGCGCAGTTCAGGCCGATCATGTCGATGCCGAGCGGCTCGAGCGACGTCAGCGCGGCGCCGATCTCGCTGCCGAGCAGCATCGTGCCGGTGGTCTCGACCGTGACGTTGACGATGATCGGCAGGTCGACGCCCGCGGCCTCCAAGGCGCGCTTGGACCCGACGACCGACGCCTTGGTCTGCAGGAGGTCCTGGGTGGTCTCGATCAGGATCGCGTCGGCGCCGCCGTCGATCAGGCCGCGGGCCTGCTCCTGGTAGGCCTCGCGCAGGATCGCGTAGGTGGTGTGGCCGAGCGTGGGCAGCTTGGTGCCCGGGCCCATCGAGCCGAGCACCCAGCGGGGACGCTCCTCGGTGGCGTACGCGTCGGCGGCCTCGCGGGCGATGCGCGTGCCCGACTCGGCCAGCTCGTAGATCCGGTCGACGATGTCGTACTCGGCGAGGTTGGCGAAGTTCGCGCCGAACGTGTTGGTTCCCACGCAGTCGCAGCCGACCTCGAGGAAGCTGTCGTGGATGGCGCGCACGACGTCGGGCCGGGTGACGTTGAGCACCTCGTTGCAGCCCTCGAGACCCTCGAAGTCCTCGAGGTCGAGGTCGAAGTCCTGCAGGGCCGTGCCCATGGCGCCGTCGGAGACGACGACGCGCTCGGCGAGGGCCTGGCGGAGGAGGTGCGGGGAGGGAGGCATCGGCATCCATCTGAGACGTCGGGTGGGACTGGCCAAGTCTAGGTGGTCGGACGCGGGCTCCCCCGGACTTGCCACGGTGCGGGACGGCGGGGTATCGCCCGTCACACCCGGGCGCGGGCCTACGCTTGCGGGATGGACGAGGTGCAGGAGCCGAGATCGGCGGTCGACCCGTGGATGGTCGTCGCCTTCGAGGGCTGGAACGACGCCGCGGACGCCGCGTCCGGCGTCGTCGACCACCTGCTCGAGTGGTGGGACGCGACGCTCGTCGGCGAGATCGACCCCGAGGACTACTACGACTTCCAGGTCAACCGCCCTCACGTCGGCACCGACGAGCACGGCGACCGCGTCCTCACCTGGCCCACGACGCGGGTGTACCTGGCCCGCCCCGTCGGCGCCGACCGCGACGTCCTGCTGGTGCGCGGCGTCGAGCCGAACATGCGCTGGCGCTCGTTCTGCGAGGAGCTGCTGGCCATCGTCGACGTGCACGCCGTCAGCACCGTCGTGACGCTGGGAGCGCTGCTGGCCGACACGCCGCACACGCGTCCGATCCCGCTCTCGGGGACGACGAGCGACGTCGGGCTGGGCGAGGCGCTGCAGCTGGAGGAGTCGCGGTACGAGGGCCCCACCGGCATCAACGGCGTGCTGGCCGACCTGTGCATCCACGCCGACGTCCCCCACGTCTCGCTGTGGGCCGCGGTGCCGCACTACGTCGCGCAGCCGCCGTGCCCCAAGGCCACGCTCGCGCTGCTGAGCCGCCTGGAGGACCTCCTCGAGGTGCCCCTCCCCCTCGGCGACCTCGTCGAGGCGTCCAAGGCCTGGGAGCGCGGCGTCGAGGAGCTCGCCGCCGAGGACACCGAGATCGCCGAGTACGTCGAGGCGCTCGAGGAGGCCCAGGACACCTCCGACCTCCCCGAGGCCTCCGGCGACGCCATCGCCCGCGAGTTCGAGCGCTACCTCCGCCGCCGCTCTCGCGACTCCGACACCTAGCCCCCATCCCCCACCCCGCGATCCGTCGATCGCCGTCTACCGATCCGCCGATCCGTGCCTATCGATCCGCCGGATCGTGACTCACCAGAGCCGGGGAAGCGATCCGATGCCCAGCATCTCGGCCACCTGCGCCTCGAACGGCGGGCCGTCGCCCCAGATGTCCTCGCTCGTCACCACCAGGACGCGCCAACCGAATTGCTCGGCGACGGCACGGCGTCTGGCGGCGTCGTGGGCCCGGTCCTCGTCCGACGAGTGGTCGCGCCGCCCGTCGAACTCGACAGCGATCTTCTGCTCCTCGTACCCCATGTCGAGCCGGGCGACCACGACACCGGAACGAGACCTCAGGACGATCTGGGACGTCGGCGCGGGCAACCCTGCGTCCACCAACCTCAGGCGGGTCAGCGTCTCGCCGCTCGACTCGACGAGTGGGTCGATCAGCTCGGCCAGGACACGGGCCTGACGGATCCCCGGGTAGCCGCGCAGCATCACCAGAGCGCCCCGGACCGCATCCGGATCGATGAGACCGGCAGCGGCGAACGCGTCGGCGGCCACGAGGGCATAGGGGCGAAACGACGTGCGAAGCAGGTCGGTGACGGTCCGGACGGCTGTGGTCACCTGCAGGCCGTCGATCGTCTCGACGTCCCGTGGAGCGATGTAACCCTCGTGGCACACCACCCCTGCTCGCCGTGCCCGGCCGGAGCCGTGTGGCACCACGCACCGCGGGACGAGCTGGTGGCGGTCACCGGGCCGAAAGACGTCGAGCCCATGAAGCCACGCGACGGTCTCCCCGTAGAACACCGCACCCTTCGGCCGGACGAGGTCGAGTACCACCGCACGCAGGTCACGCGACTCGGGCACCCGCGCGTCGACCACTACCCCGCGAAACACGTCCCTGAGCCCGCCGTCGGCTCGCAGGGCGCGGACTCGGTAGGTCGACAGGCCGACGTCGGCAGAGTCGCGGGTGAGGAACGGACGTCCGCCGTTGATGAGTGCGCTCATCACCGAAGCGTCGCGCAGGTCAACGATCCGTCGCAGTCTCTATCCACAGGCCGCCGGAATCGACGGATCAATGGGTCAGGATCGACGGACGGATAGACCCGAACTGGCGGATCGCGGTCAGGGGGTGAGGCCGAGGAGGGCGTCGAGGACGAGGCGGACGGTGCCGGTGGCGTCGGTGCCGGTGGTGTCGGGACCGGGGGCCGCGCCCTCGTCGCCGCGGGGGTCGGTGCCCTGGGTGGGGGTGTGGCCGGCGAGGGTGGCGTCGACCCAGGCGTCGACGACGGCGAGGGCGGCGGGGGCGTCGAGGTCGGAGGCGAGGGCCGCGCGGACGCCCTCGACGACGGGGGCTGCGTCGGCCGGGGTGGGCGACGCGAGGGCCTCGCGCCACCGGGCGAGGCGGGCCTCCGCGGAGGCGAGGTCGCCGTCCGGCCCCTCGAGCCACTCCCAGTCGGTGCGGTAGTGGTGCGCGAGGAGCGCCAGGCGGATCGCGGCGGGGTCGACGCCGTCGTGCCGCAGCCGCGAGACGAGCACCAGGTTGCCCTTGGACTTGCTCATCTTCTCGCCCTCGTACCCCACCATGCCGGCGTGGACGTAGGCCTGCGCGAACGGCTTGCCCGTGGCGACCTGCGCCTCGGACGCCGACATCTCGTGGTGCGGGAAGACCAGGTCGGACCCGCCGCCCTGCACGTCGATGGTGTCGCCGAGGTACTCCAGCGCCATCGACGAGCACTCGACGTGCCAGCCGGGTCGGCCGCGACCGAGCGGCGAGTCCCACGCCGGCTCGCCGGGGCGCTCGGCCTGCCACACCAGGCAGTCCAGACGGTCGCGCTTGCCGGCGCGTTCGGGGTCTCCCCCGCGCTCGGCGAACAGCGCGTCCATGGTCGCGTCGTCGTAGCCCGACACCGACCCGAACGCCGGGTCGTCGTGCACCGAGAAGTACAGGTCGCCGTCGACCTCGTACACCGCGCCACGCTCCTGCAGCGTCTGGACGAGACCGACGACCAGCGGGATCGACTCCACCGCGCCGACGAAGTGCTGCGGCGGGACGACGCGCAGCGCCGTCATGTCCTCGCGGAACAGGTCGGTCTCGCGGACGGCGAGCTCCTCCCAGTCGACGCCGGTGGCCAGCGCACGCTCCAGCAGCGGGTCGTCGACGTCGGTGACGTTCTGCGTGTAGAGCACGTCGATGCCGCGGTCGCGCCAGGCGCGGAGCAGCAGGTCGAACGTCAGGTACGTCGACGCGTGCCCGAGGTGGGTGGCGTCGTACGGCGTGATGCCGCAGACGTAGATGCGCGCGGCGTCGGACGGGTCGCTGTCGACCAGGCCTCCGGAGGCGGTGTCGTGCACGCGCACCCGCGGGCCGTGGCCCAGCTGGTGGTCGGCGAGCGACGGGACGTCGGGAGCAGACCAGGCACGCATGACCGCGAGCCTATCGGCCGTCGGTCAGAACGCCGGCCACGGGATGGACGGCCAGTGCCGTCCGGGCTCGGGCAGGCGCCCCGAGCCGATCAGCGCGTCCACGCGTCCGACGAGCGCGAGGTGCTCGATCGGGGAGATCAGGCCGAGCAGCCGGCGTCGGACGGGCTCCTCCTCCAGCTCGATGCGCAGGGCGCCCAGGGTGAAGAGCTCGTCGTCGGTGAGCTCGCTGTCGCCCCAGCCCCACAGCACGGTGCGCAGCTTGTCCTCGGTGTGGAAGCAGATGCCGTGGTCGCAGCCGCGCACCTGCCCGTCGGCGTGCGGGAGCACGTGCCCGCCCTTGCGGTCGGCGTTGTTGACCACGACGTCGAACACCGCGAGCCGGCGCAGCCCGGGGTCGTCGGCGTGGACCAGCGAGATCGGACGGTCGCGCTCGTCGAACGCGTCGAGCACGTGCAGCCAGCCGTCGGGCACCTCGCCCTCGGGCACGACGTCGACGAGCTCGGAGTCCTCGGGGCTGTCGACCCACGCCTGCACCATGCCGGGCCCGAACGGCCCGTCGCCCAGCACCGTGGTGGGGACGACACCCCACCCGCCGAGCTCGGACAGCGCGTACGCCGCCACCTCGCGACCCGCGAGCGTGCCGGTCGGGAAGTCCCACAGCGGCTTCTCGCCACGGATGGGCTTGTAGACGCACGGCACGGTGACGTCGCCGTCGCGGGCCTCGGCCAGGAACGTCGCGTTGGACGCCTGGACGAGGCGTCCGGAGATCTCGAGGTCACCCGAGGCCAGCACCTGCGCGAGGTGCGCGGAGGCGTCGTCAGTCACGGATCACGCGGCGGAAGCCGTTGGCGCGGGGGCACAGGTGGCCGGTGGGGTCGATCGGGCCGCCGCAGAACTGGCACCGCTCGCGTCCGGCGCCGACGACGCTGCGCGCGCGCTCGGCGAACCCGTGGGCGGCGCCGACGCTGAGGCGCACCACCAGCTTGTCGGTGGCCTCCTCCTCCTCGTCGCCGTCGGTGAGGGAGAACGCCTCGACGAGCACGGACGCGGTGTCGGTCTCCCAGGCCAACGTCATCGTGCCGACCTTGAACTCCTCCTCGATCGGCTGGTCGAGGGGGCCCATGTCGGTGGTGATGTCGGCGAGGTGCTCGGCGTGGGTCTCGAGCGCGGTCTCCAGCAGCTCGTCGATCCGCTCGGCCAGGACCGAGACCTGCTCCTTCTCCAGGGACACCGACGTGAGCCGGTTGCCCTCGCGGGCCTGCAGGAAGAACGTCCGCGACCCCGGGGTGCCGACGGTGCCCGCGACGAAGCGGGTCGGCGTCTCGTACCGGTGGATCAGCATGACGACGAGCCTATTGCGTCGTCCCACACCGCGCGGGTCGGGCTCACAGGCTGCCGTCCCCGCCGCCCACCGCGGCGTCGCCGGAGCGCTTGCGCGCACGCTTGCGCGCGGGGGGCTTGAGGCCGGACAGGTCGGCGCCGCCGTCGTTGACGAACAGCACCACCGGGCGGCTCTGGGTGTACTGGACGACGCTCACCGACGCGGGCGCGACCATGAGCCGCTGGAACGAGTCGAGGTGCATGCCGAGGGCGTCGGCCAGGATCGCCTTGATCACGTCGCCGTGGCTGACCGCCACCCAGCACGCGCCGTCGCCGTGCTCGGCGGCCACCTCGGCGTCTATGCGCCGCACGGTGGCGACGGCCCGGTGCTGGACGCCGGCCAGCGACTCGCCGCCGGGGAACGTCACGGCGCTGGGCTGGCTCTGCACGGTCTTCCAGAGCGGGTCCTTGGACAGCTCCTTGAGCGGCTTGCCCGTCCAGTCGCCGTAGCCGCACTCGACCAGGCCCTTGTCGCGGACGATCGTCGGCGTGGGGTCCTGGTGGGCCGCGATGGCCTTGGCGGTCTCGACGGTGCGCGTCAGCGGGCTCGCGACGAGGCGCGCCAGCGGCACGGCGGCGATGCGAGCGGCGACCTTCTCGGCCTGCTCCCGGCCGACCTCGTCGAGGTGGACGCCGGGGGTGCGGCCGGCAAGGACGCCCTGGGCGTTGGCGGGCGTACGCCCATGACGGACGAGCACGAGGGTGGGCACGGGACCAGCCTATGCGCGGGGTGGGACACGGCAGGTCATGATGTCCCCGTGATCATCGACGCCGCCGTCTACCGCGACGGCAAGCGGGCCTCCGACCGGTGCTCGCTCAAGGAGGTGCGCCACCTGCTGGCCACCGTCGAGGGCGAGAACGACTTCGTCTGGATCGGCTTGCACGAGCCGACCGCGGCCGAGCTCGACGAGATCGGCGAGCTGTTCGGGCTGCACCGGCTCGCCATCGAGGACGTCTCCGAGCCGCACCAGCGGCCCAAGATGGAGAAGTACAAGGACCACTTCTTCATCGTGCTCAAGACGCTCTCCTACCACGACGACCAGGTCGAGACTGGCGAGATCGACGCGTTCCTCGGACCCAACTACTTCATCACCGTCCGCAACGGCAACCACTCGATCAAGGACGTGCGCGCCCGCGCCGAGGAGCGCCTGTTCTTCCTCGACCACGGCCCCGCGGCGGCCCTGTACGCGGTGGTGGACGGCGTCGTCGACCAGTACGAGGCCGTCGCCGACGAGCTGCAGACCGACGTCGAGGAGGTCGAGGCGTCGGTGTTCTCCGACGGCCGCACCCGCGACTCCGACCGCATCTACGCGCTCAAGCGCGAGATGCTCGAGTGCCGCCGGGCGATCCTGCCGCTCAAGGCGCCCACCGGACGTCTGCTGCGCGGCGACTTCGACTTCATCCCCGAGCGGGCGATGCCGTTCTACCGCGACGTCGCCGACCACCTCGCCCGCGTCGCCGACGACATCGACGCCGCCGACCACCTGCTCGACAACGCGCTCAACGGGCACCTGGCGCGGCTCTCGCTCCAGCAGAACGACGACATGCGCAAGCTCGCCGCGTACGCCGCGATGTTCGCCGCCCCCACCCTGATCGCGGGCGTGTACGGCATGAACTTCGAGAAGATGCCCGAGCTGACCTATCCCTACGGCTACCCGCTGTGCCTGCTGGCCATGGTCGCGGTGGTGGCCTGGCTCTACTGGAGCTTCAAGCGGTCCGGCTGGCTGTAGCGCGTCAGGCCGCGACGCCGGCGGTGATGACGCCGGCTCCCACGAGCACCAGGACGAGCGTGCCGAGGCCCACGCGGTAGACCACGAACGGCGTGTACGAGTGCGTGCTCACGTACTTGAGCAGCCAGGCGATGGACGCGTAGCCGACGGCGAACGACACCACCGTGGCGACGGCCGTCGGGCCGATGCCGTAGGGGTTGTCGGCGCCCGGCACGTCCTTGAGCTTGTACAGCCCCGCCCCCACGACGGCCGGGATGGCCAGCAGGAACGCGTAGCGGGTGGCGGCCGCGCGCTCGTACCCGAGGAACAGGCCCATGGTGATGGTCGCGCCCGAGCGGGAGACGCCGGGGACGAGCGCCGCGGCCTGCGCCAGGCCGAACGCGATCGCGTGCCCCCAGGTGAGCTTCTCGATCGGACGGTTGAGCCGACCGACGCGCTCGGCCAGTGCGAGCACCAGACCGAGCACGATCAGCGTCGTGCCGATCACCCACAGGTTGCGGAACTGGCTGTCGATCGCGTCCTCGAGCACCAGGCCGAGCAGCACGATGGGCATCGAGCCGATGATGACGAACCAGCCCATGCGCCACTCGTGCTCCCGACGTGCGGCGGCGCTGAACAGCCCGCGCACCCAGCCCGACCCGATCGTCCAGATGTCCTTGCGGAAGTAGATGAGCACCGCGAGCTCGGTGCCGATCTGGACGACGGCGGTGAACGCCGCGCCGGGGTCCTCCCAGCCGAAGAACTTGGGGTAGATCGCCAGGTGCGCGCTGGAGGAGATCGGGAGGAACTCCGTCAGCCCCTGCAGCACACCGAGGAAGATCGCCTGCAGCAGCTCCACGTCACTCCCCCAGACCGGACGCGTCGAGCGCCTCGGCCATGGTGCGCAGCACGGCCGCGCGCTCGTCGTGGGTCTCGCCGAACGTCGAGACCGCGATGGTGGTGGCGCCCGCCTCGGCGTACGCGTGCAGCCGCTCGGCGATGCGCTCCCGGGGGCCGATCAGCGCCGTCTGGTCGATCAGCTCGAACGGGACGGCCGCGGCCGCCTCGCGCGGCTGGTGGTCGAGGTAGAGGTCCTGGACCTCCTGCGCGGCGTCCTCGAACCCCATCCGGCGGGCCAGCGCGTTGTAGAAGTTCTTGTCGCGGCTGCCCATGCCGCCGACGTACAGGGCGGTGTACGGCCGCAGCGGCGCCGCGCACGCCTCGAGGTCGTCGCCGACGACGACCGGCACCGTGGCCACGACGTCGAGGTCGGCGCGTGCGCGTCCGGCGCGGGCCAGCCCGGCGTCGAGCGGGTCGAGGGACACCGCGGCGTGCTCGGGGGCGAAGAAGATGGCCAGCCAGCCGTCGGCGATCTCGCCGGTGAGCTCGAGGTTCCTCGGACCCACGGACGCGAGGTAGATCGGCAGGTCGGCGCGCTGCGGGTGCAGCATCAGCTTGAGCGCCTTGCCGGGGCCGTCGGGCAGCGGGAGCGTGAAGAACTCGCCCTCGTGGCGGACGGTCTCGCGGGCCAGCGCTGCCCGGACGACCTCGACGTACTCGCGGGTGCGTGCCAGCGGCTTGTCGAACCTGACTCCGTGCCAGCCCTCGGAGACCTGCGGGCCCGAGACGCCGAGCCCGAGCCGGAAGCGCCCCTCGGACAGCCGGTCGAGCGTGGCGGCGGTCATCGCCGTCATGGCCGGGGTGCGGGCGGGGATCTGCATGATCGCGCTGCCGAGGTCGATCCGCGACGTGCGCGCTCCGATCCACGACAGCATCGTGGGCGCGTCGGAGCCGTAGGCCTCGGCGGCCCAGACGACGTCGTAGCCGAGCTGGTCGGCGAGCACGGCGGTCTCGACGCGCTCGGCGACGTCCGGGCCGGCCACGTAGCCGACGTTGAGTCCCAGGCGCACGTGCGCTCCTCTCGTCCCGCGGTGGGTGTGATTCCCCACGGCCTCGGCGAGCCTAACCCTCGTCGGGGACACCCCGGGCACTAGCCTCGGGGGCATGCGAGAGCGGTACGTCGGGCGTTCAGGGCTGCGTGTCCCGCGCCTCGGCCTGGGCACGTGGTCGTGGGGACGCGCCACCGACGAGCACGAGGCGCCGGACGTCCTGCGCGCCTACCTCGACGCCGGCGGCTACCTGCTCGACACCGCCCCCACCTACGGCGGCGGCGCCTCCGAGGAGCTGCTCGGCAAGATGCTCGGCACCGTCGTGCGCCGCGAGGAGGTCGTGCTCGCGTCCAAGGCCGGCCTGCGGGTGACGCCCCGCGGCGCGTCGGCCGACACGTCCCGCCGCTCGATGCTCGCGCGCCTCGACGACACCCTGCGCCGTCTCGGCACCGACCACCTCGACCTGTGGCAGGTCAACCGCTGGAGCCCCGACGTCCCCCTCGAGGAGACGCTGTCGGCGCTCGACCACGCGGTGGCGACCGGTCGCGCCCGCTACGTCGGCGTGTCCAACTACGCCGGGTGGCAGACGGCGCTCGCCCACTCCTGGCAGGCCGCCGCACCGGGCCGCTCGGCCATCGTCTCGACCCAGGTCGAGTACTCGCTGCTCAACCGCGAGGTCGAGCACGAGGTCGTCCCCGCCGCCGAGGCGCTCGGCGTCGGCGTGCTCGCCTGGTCCCCGCTCGGACGCGGCGTGCTCACCGGCAAGTACCGCCACGGCATCCCGTCGGACTCCCGCGCGGCGTCCGACGACCTCGCGTCCTTCGTCGAGCCCTACCTGGACGACCACGCCGCCCGCGTCACCGAGGCCGTCGTCCGCGCCGCCGACGGGCTCTCGCTGAGCCCGGTCGAGGTGGCGCTGGCCTGGGTGCGCGACCGGCCGGGCGTCACGTCGGTGCTCCTGGGGGCCCGCACGGCCGACCAGCTGCGCGCCGCGCTGTCGGTGGAGAAGGTCGAGCTGCCCGCCGAGATCGTGCGTGCGCTCGACGACGTCTCGGCTGGTGGCTAGCCGACCGGTCCTCCTTGGCCCGGTTGGGCATGATGGGGCGTCGGACGTCGGAGAGGGGTCATCGTGGAGTACGAGTTCCAGCGCTTCTCGTTGTCGCGCACGCACTCCCGCTCGGCCGTGCGCCGGCTGCTGACCGACGCGGCCGAGTACCAGGGCTGGGAGCTCGACCGGCTCCGCCTGTTCCCCGACGGCACCCGCCGCGTCGTCCTGCGCCGCAAGATCATCCGGGTGCGCCGCACCCTCTGATCACGCGAGGTCGACGAGGGCGTCCAGGACCTTGCAGCCGAACTCGAGGGCGTCGGTGGGCACGCGCTCGTCGATGCCGTGGAAGAGCGCGGTGAAGTCGAGGTCGGCGGGCAGGCGCAGCGGCGTGAAGCCGTAGGAGCGGATGCCCAGGCGGTCCCAGGCCTTGGCGTCGGTGCCGCCCGACATCAGGTAGGGCGCGATGTGGGCGCCGGGGTCCTGGGTGTGCAGCGCCAGCGTCATGGCGTCGACGAGGTCGCCCTCGAAGCCGATCTCCAGCGCGGGCTGGAACGTCTCCGGCTCGGCCCGGACGCGCTCGCCCAGCACGTCCTGGACGGCCTTCATGAACGAGTCCTGGTGGCCGGGCAGGTAGCGGCCGTCGATCTTGGCCTCGGCGGTGCCGGGCACGACGTTCACCTTGTAGCCGGCCGACAGCATCGTCGGGTTGGTGGTGTTGCGCATGCCCGCGCCCACCATCCGCGCGGCCGGTCCGAACTGCTCCAGCAGCGCGGACGTGTGCCCGCGGTCGATGCCCGACAGCTCGGCCACCTTGTCGAGCAGCAGCTGCATCGACGGGCCGGGCTCCTCCGGCCACTCGTGGGCACCCAGCCTGGCGACGGCCTCGGCGAGCGCCGTCACCGCGTTGTCGGGATGACGCATGGAGCCGTGGCCGGCGGTGCCGTCGACCTGCAGCCGCATCCACGAGATGCCCTTCTCGCCCGACTCCACGAGGTAGAGGCGCTGGCCGCCGATCTCGACCGAGTACCCGCCGACCTCGCCGATCGCCTCGGTGACGCCCTCGAACAGGTCGGGGTGCTCGTCGACGAGGTGGTGCGCCCCGTAGGTGCTGCCCGCCTCCTCGTCGGCCGTGAACGCGAGCACCACCGGACGCCGCGGCGGCACCCCGGCGCGCTGCCGCGCCCGGACGACCGACAGCACCATCGCGTCGAAGTCCTTCATGTCGACGGCGCCGCGCCCGTACAGGTAGCCGTCGACGACCTCGCCGCCGAACGGGTCCTGCGACCAGTCCGCGGCCTGCGCCGGCACCACGTCCAGGTGGCCGTGCAGCAGCAGCGGCGCCTGGCTGCCCGAGTGGTCGCCCCACCGCGCGACGACGCTGGCACGCCCCGGCGCCGACTCGACCAGCGTCGACTCGATGCCCACCTCGTCCAGGCTCGCGGCGACGTACTCGGCGGCCTTGCGCTCCCCCGGCCCGGTGCCGTCCCCGAAGTTCTGGGTGTCGATCCGGATCAGCTCCCGGCAGATCCGGACGACCTCGGCCGTGGGGTCGTACGAGGGCGTCTGCTGTGCGTCCGTCATGGCTCCATCCTGCCCGACCGATGCGAGAGTGCCGGACGGTGTTTGCTAGTGTTCTGTCCGCACCGAGGGACGCGACGCGCCCCTCACGTCCGGGTGGCGGAATAGGTAGACGCGCTAGCTTGAGGTGCTAGTGCCCGTATAGGGCATGGGGGTTCAAGTCCCCCCTCGGACACGACCTGGTGGGTTGAATCCCACTCACCGGGTAGTCGCAGGATCAGGTCCCACCGTCAGGCCCACGAGCCCGACGGTGGGACTTCGTCGTTCTCGGGCAATCGCCCACCGTCGGCAGACCCCTTCCACGTGGACGACAACGACGGTCCGGCGGCGGCCTCGGAATGCACGGGTCCGTAGACGGCGATCGGGGCGACTGCGCTCGAGGCCGAGGTCCAGACGGGTGCGTCCATGCCCAACTACGCACCACCGGCCGCCCACCGTGCCCGCCCGTCCGCCCACCGTGCCCGCCCGGTCACCCACGTGCCCGACGCGGCGCCCCGCCCAGGTGGTCCGGCTCCGATGCAGCCCGTCCCCACGTGTTCCCCGAGACCGGGCAGTCCGCCACCCACGACGAGTTCGTCGCCGCCCGCACCGCCGGCATCCCCCGGCTCGTGTTCCACAAGACCGGTGTCGACCCCGACGCCGAGCAGGCGGGATTCATCACCGCCGTGGGCGACTACTCCGTCGGGAGCTTCTGGGCCCACTACGAGTCCGTACCGGAGCTTCAAACCCTGGCGACCAGGGCCATCCGCGAGCTCGAGGCCCAGCCGTCCCCGTTGACGTTCGAACCGCTGACGGAGTCACCGAACGTGCAGTGGAAGGACGACTGGCACGCCGGCACGCCGTCGTTCGGGTTCGGTCACGTGGCCCCGTTCATCGAGCTCCACGCCGTCGACCTGGCCGGCAACGCACTGTCGGCCAGGCAGCTGGGCGACCTCGGCGACCCGCTGGTCACCAAGCTGCGGACCTTCGGGGTGCTGCCCGTCGCATCGGGCGCAGAGGTCGACGTCAGCGAGACGTCGGTGACGATCACCGTCCCGACGCCGGATCGCCGGTTCGACCAGGCGGTCCCCCATCGCTTCGCCGGTGTCAGGGTCACCAAGTCCGGGCAGGTGAGCGTCTGGTCGACCCTGCCTCACGACAACATGGGCGGGATGCTCGACGAGACCGACCTGAGGGCGACGCTCGTCGAGCAGCTCGGAGTCATCGGGGTCCTGGGCGTGTTGACCGGCGACCGGTTCGCCCTCGCGCCCGGTCTCGGCGGATCGATGAGCCGGGTCACCATCGCCTCGCCCGGCATCGCGCGCAGCTCTGTGTCAGGCTTCGGCTCGGACCAGCCGGTCCGCGTGGACCCTGACGAGTCGGTGTCGGCGGCCGCGTTCGACGTCGGCGCCGACGACGTCGCGAGGATCCTGGCTCGGTCCGTCATCACGAGGCTCGGCGGCTGACACATCGTGGGAGCGGTCGGCCTTGCCCTCCGCCAGCCACCTCTTCATCTGCCTGCTATTCCTGCTTGTCGCCGGTCTCGCCGTCCATCCCCGGATGGGGATCGCCAAATGAGACGCTCGGACCGATCGAGATTGGGACGCTACGACGGGTTGTCGCCAACTTGGCGCCCGTTACGGTTCATGCGACAACCGCAGTTCGCGCAGGTCCATCCACCGCGCAGTGCCTGACTGGCACTAGTTGGCTTGCGAAAGCGCGGAACCTTCTCGCCGCAATTGGGGCAGTTCGGTAGAGGCAAGAGCGTTGCAAGGCCGAGAACCGCCAGACCCCCGGCGATCCCGCCAACAACCCCGACAATCAGCAAGCCTGTGAGCATGGCCAGATCCTGTCATCCGAGTGCCTGCCGGAACGGCGTCTCGGACCCTCACAAACGTCCGCTGCCGTAAGCCGATCCCCATCCGGACCGACAGTCGCGCGCCGGGATAGTTCTTGCGGTCGACATGGACGCTCGCAACGTGCGGGGATGTCGGGCGACAGCCGAACCTTCGCGCAATCGAGTAGGTCAGGCAGTTGAGCGCCACTTCGGGCCATCCGTGAGCTGTGTCCGATGCCGCACAGCCTGTCGGTCACCCAAGAGGCCAGGCGGTGCAACTCGCACCGTGTCAGCGCGGCACTGACGTCTCGCGGTACTGCTGCGCGAGGACCCGCTTGACGAGCTTGCCGGTGGCCGTGCGTGGGAGCTCTTCGATGAAGTCGACGGAGCGGGGGGCCTTGTAGTGCGCGATCCGCTCCCGGACAAAGGCGATGAGCTCGTCGGCGAGCTCGGGGCCGGTTGTGATGCCCTCGGCGGGCTGCACGACGGCCTTCACCTGCTCGCCCATCTCGTCGTCGGGGACGCCGATGACGGCGACGTCCTGGACGGCGGGGTGGAGGACGAGGGCGTCCTCGGCCTCCTGGGGATAGATGTTCACGCCGCCGGAGATGATCATGAACGACGTGCGGTCGGTGAGGTAGAGGTAACCCTCGTCGTCGACGTAGCCGATGTCGCCGACGGCAGACCAGGTCGGGTGGTCCGGGTGCTGCGCCAGGGCAGTCTTGTCGGAGTCGTTGTGGTAGCTGAACGGCATGGTGTCGCGCTCGAACCAGATGACGCCGATCTCCCCCGGAGGTAGCTCCTCACCGGCCGGGTCGCAGACGTGGATGACTCCGAGCCCCGCGCGTCCGACGCTTCCGGGGTGCTCGAGCCAGTCCTGCGGTCCGATCAGGGTGATGCCGTTGGCCTCGGTGGAGGAGTAGTACTCGTGCAGGATCGGCCCCCACCAGTCGATCATCTGCTGCTTCACCTCGACCGGGCACGGAGCGGCTGCGTGAACGGCGACCTCGAGCGACGACACGTCGTACCTCGCACGGGTCTCGGCGGGCAGCTTGAGCATCCGCACGAACATGGTGGGCACCCACTGGCTGTGGGTGACGCGGTGCTCTTCGATCGCGGCCAGGGCCTGCTCAGGGTCGAAGCCGTGGGCGAGCACGACGGTGCCGCCAAACCGGTGGACGATGCCACCGAAGCGCAGCGGCGCCGCGTGATACAGCGGGGCGGCACTGTAGTAGACCGTGTCGGTCGAGAAGCCGTAAAGGGGGCCGAACACCGCGGCGAACATGTCACCGGGCTCATCGACCTGGTAGGTAGGCAGGGGCGGCAGCACCCCCTTGGGGCGGCCGGTGGTGCCCGAGGAGTACAGCATGTCGGCACCGGCCGGCTGGCTCTCCGCACGCTCGGACGAGCCCGCAGCGAGCCCGGCCGCGTAGTCGTCAAACCCGTCCACCGGCCCACCGAACGCGAGGGCCAGCGTCACCGCCGGGCACTGGTCAAGCACGGCGACGGCCAGATCGGCAAGGTCACCCGACACGACCAGGACGCTCGCCCCGCAGTCGCCGACGATGTAGGCGGCCTCGGCGGCCGTCAAGTGGCTGTTGACGCCGGTGACGTAGAGCCCCGAGCGCATCGCCGCCCAGTAGATCTCAAAGATCTCCGGAGCGTTCGTGCTGAGGAAAGCCACATGGTCCCCGGGCTGCAGACCGTGACCGCGCAGCAGCGACGCCAGCCTGGCGGACCGCTCGTCGAGCTCGGCGTAGGTGGTCACGGCGTCGGTGTCCGCGTCGACGATCGCAGCACGGTTGGGCGCCGACGACGCGAAGGTGCCTGGGTACAAGACGGGGCTCCTCGGTGCGCGGGGGTGTGTGCGCGCAGTTTCGTACCGGTCAGCACTGACTGTCAACGCAGCGGGTCGCGGTACGGTACCTCGATGACGGACACGCCGAGGGGCTTGGACGCCCCGGCGGACCCACGTCCACGACGGTCCCGCAGCGAGGTCAGCCAGCGGACCATCCTCGACGCCACGGTGCGCGTGCTCGTTGAGCACGGACACGCCGGAGCCTCGACCCTGCAGATCCAGCGGGAGGCCGGCGTGTCCCGCGGGCGGCTCCTGCACCAGTTCGCCTCCCGCGAGGCCCTGCTGGTCGCAGCCGTCAGCCACCTGGCCTCGATCTACATGACGTCGAGCGGGCAGCTCTCAGCCTCCCTCCCCGACAGCTCCCAGGACCGCGTCAACGCGGCGGTCACAGACATGTGGGCGAACTACCAGCAGGACCACTTCTGGGCCGCCACCGAGCTGTGGCTGGCCGCCCGTCACCACCCCGCGCTCGCCGAGGCGCTGCGCCCGGTCGAGCATGTCGTCGGGGAGCGGGTGCGCGCCGCCACCGACTCGTACTTCGGGCCGACCCTGTGCGACCACCCGGACTACCGGGCGACCCGAGAGCTCCTCAACACCTCGATGCGCGGGGTGGCGCTGACTTACGCCTTCAACGGACGCCGCGACCGCATGGCCGACGACACGCACCTGCCGCAGTGGCGCGACCTCGCCTCCCGGTCGCTGCTTGACCCCTGAGGACGTCGACGTGCCGACCGAGGAGGTGTCGGCGTCGCGGGCCGACAGGAGACCAACACCCCAGTGTGGAGGTGTCCCCCGTCGATCTGGGCTCTGGACCTGTCAGCCGCCCGGCTTCGAGGTCGGTGCCGGCGCCCCGTCCTGACGGGGTGGCGAGATGACCAGCAGACCGCTGGTGGCCGAGGCGATCAGGGTCCCGTCCTCGGTGTGGACCTTCGCCTCGGCTGTCATGTTGCGGCGCCCCGGATGGATGATCTCCGCTCGGGCTCGTAGTGTCCCGCTGCCGGGGCGGGCCGCCTTGTGGAAGCGCACCTGCAGGTCCACCGTGGTGTAGGCGACGCCCTGGGGCAGCAAGGTCTGGCAGGCGCAGCCGCACGCCGAGTCCAGGATCGTGGCCAGGGCGCCGCCGTGGATCGAGCCGATGGGGTTCATCAGGCTCTCGTCCGGCTCGAGGTGGAACTCGACGACACCGGGGTCGGCGAAGGCGATCTGGGCTCCGACCAGCGCGGCGAACGGCGGTGCCGGCACCTCGCCGCTCACCAGGCCGCGGATGAAGTCGAGTCCGCTCATGGTGGCTGCGCGCGCCAGGACGGGCCCAGGGTCTACCCAGGAGACCTCCCTGGACCCCATCACCGCCTCCCCAGCCGCGAGGTCGTGGTCCTCGTCGCTGCCGGCGGGCCGCCGAGCGGTCGAGCTCCTCGCTCGTCTGGGTGGTGCATCGTCATGGCTGCGTCTCCTTGGGTGGCGGGCGTTGGCGGGTCGTCGTGGCGGGTCACTGCTTCGCGGGCACCAACAGGGCGGCGAGGACGGCGGAGGCGGCGAACACTCCTGCCACGACCTCCACGCCCAGCTGGACGCCGTGGGCGACGACGACGGACCCCACGAAGCTGGAGCCCATCACCGAGCCGACCTGTCGGGCGGCGTTGACGGCGCTGGCGGCCATGCCGGCCTCCTCTGGGCGCACGCCGGCGATCGCGGCCGCCGTGCTGGGCGCGGCGACAAGTGCGATGCCGGCACCGATGGCGATCAGGGCGGGCCAGACCCGCAGGTAGCCGGCCGCGTCCACCTGACTCGCCAGCCCCAGGCTTGCCGCGGCGACCAGGACGAGTCCGGCCACCAGGGGCACCCGGAACCCCGCCCGACGCACCAGTCGGCCCGCGGCCATGGCCACGACGACGTAGGCGAGGAAGAGCGGAAGCAGACGCCACCCCGTCGCCAGCGCGTCCAGCCCCAGGTCGCTCTCGAAGTGCAGGACGAGCGTGATGGCCAGGCCGGTGAAACCGAACAGCGCGACGCCGGCCACCACCATGACCGCGGCGAAAGCGGGGTTGGCCAGCAGCCTGACGTCGAGCATCGGTCGTCTCACCCTGCGTTCGACGTCGACAAACACGGCCGCGGCCACCGCGGCGGCGGCGAAGGCGGTCAGCGAGCGTGGGTCGTCGTACCCGTGCTGGCCGCCACCGACGAGGCCGTAAACGAAGCCGCCGATCGCCACGGTGCCGAGCACGGCGCCGGCGAAGTCCAGCTCGGCGTCGGGGTGGCGCGAATCGGTGACCAGTGAGAGAGCCAAGCCGGTGGCGAGCAGGCTGAGGACGATGACCGGCACGAACGTCAGGCGCCAGTCGTGGTGCAGCAGCACCCAACCGGCCGCGAGTGGGCCCACGGCCAGGCCCAGGCCCGAGCTGGCCACCCAGGTCGTGATCGCCTCGGTCCGACGGTGGGGGTCGGCGAAGGTCAGGCTCACGATCGACAGGCTGTTCGGGAGCACCAGGGCACCGCCGACGCCGGCGAGCAGCTCCCCGGCCAGCAGTGCGCCGAACGTGCGCGTCGACAGCACGAGTACGGCCGCGGCGGCCAGCACCAGGGTGCCGCACACGAAGGCCCGTCGACGGCCCCACCGGTCACCTGCCGACCCCGCGGTCAGGATCAGGCTGGCGACCACCAGAGTGTACGAGCTCGGCACCCACACCAGGCTGGCCGGAGCCACGGCTAGGTCGGCGCCGATGGCACCGAGGGAGGAGACCGAGGCGGTGATGAGGAAGAACGTCACCATCGCACCCAGGCACGCCGCGACGAGAACCCCGGCCTCGCGGGACGAGAGTCTGGTCGAGGCCCGGTGGAGGTGGGCGACCTCGGGGACCGCGCTCACGGCAGGTCCGCCGGCGAGCCGGTGGGCATCGCCCTCGCCGCCCGGGTGACCGCGTCATCGCGGGGCTCGACCTCGTCCGAGACCGGCGTGGCGAGCAGCTTCGGGCCGAAGGCGCGGCCCGGGCCGCGGTCGCCGCCTGCGATGGAGGCCATTCGTCGCTGGCTCACGCTCACGCCCCTCTGCCTCGTTGCGGACCGATCGGTCCGTGCTCATCCAACCACATGACGGACCGGTCGGTCCGGTAGCGTGTCGACATGCCCCGAGCGCGAGACCCGCACACGCGTACGCGGATCCTCGACGCCGCCGTGCCCCTGTTCTACGAGCGCGGCGTCCAGGCCGTCGGCATGGCCGAGCTTGCCGCCGCCGCAGCGTGCGGCAAGAACGCGATGTACCGGGAGTTCGCCACCAAGGACGGACTCGTGCTGGCCTACCTGCGACTCTTCGGCGAACGCCGCAGGGAGTCCGAGCGCCTCGCCGTGACGGGCGCGGCGGACCCGCGCGACGCCATCAGGGCCATCGCCCTCGAGGTGGTCGCCAAGTCCGACCGGCCCGGCTTCCGTGGCTGTCCGCTGCGCAACTATCTGAGTGAGCTCGGCCACGCCGACGACGAGGTGTCGCTCTACGCGGAGCAGTGGCTGCGCGAGCGTCGCGCCACCGTCCAGAGCCTGGTCCGCGAGACCGAGGTGCCCGACCCGGAGGTCGTCGCCGACCAGGTGTGGTTGGCGCTGGAGGGCCTGTGGTCCAGCGCCGCCTACCCCGACCGGCGTCGACTCGGGGAGGCAGCACTCCGCCTTATCGATGACCTGATGAGCGCCTAGCCGGCCGCGCTCGGGAGTTCTGCTCCCCGCCCGCAGAGGAAACCCGAGTCGCGACACGCCACATCGAACCGCCACCCCCAGTTATCGGACCGCGGCCTCCGACGTCCCGCGCTGGATCGTCGACTGGATGAAGCGGGAAGCGCGGCTGGCTCGTCCAACCGCACGCTCAGTCTCAGACGACGCAGAACTCATTACCTTCCGGGTCCGCGAGTGTCGTGGCGTAGTGACCGACGAACTCGCCCTCGTGTGTGTGCAGCACGGTGGCGCCGAGCGCGGTCAACGTCGCGACTCTCGACCGGACCCGCGTCCTCCGTTCGTCGAGCGGCACCCCACGTCCGCCACCGACCTGGACGTCGATGTGCAGCCGGTTCTTCACCACCTTGCTCTCCGGCACGACCTGGAACCACACAGCGGGCCCGACTCCCTTCGGGTCGACGATCCGGTCGCAGGCGTCGCCGGTCTCAGGCAGCTCGGTCTCGGGGACGCCGCCGCGTACGTAGAACTCGCGCCACGTCGGACTTCCCGCGGGCGGCGGAGCCGGTACGTAGTCGAGCGCCGCAGCCCAGCACGGGATCAGTCGGGCGGGATCCGAGCAATCCACCACGAGTTGAATCGTCGCCATGCCGCAACTGTGTTCCCGCTCCCCCTGAAACCGCAAACTCCCTTGTTGTCGCGACGACTACCGGCGCCGTTCGCCATTGTGCGCGGCGGTCGTTCCGCGGGGGATCGCCTTGCGGGACCGGACCATCGCCCCGTCTTACGGGCCCCGTGTATAGCGGCGGATTGACGCGGTCTTGACGTCTGGTTAATGACCGGACGGACACCCTAAGCACGGCCCGCGCTCCGCGGGCCCACACCCAGGGAGCTCTCGTGTTCGACTCTTTCAACGGCCTGCCGCTGCACCCGCTCGTGGTGCACGCCGTGGTCGTGCTGCTGCCGCTGACGGTCGTCGGCGTCGTGCTGGTCGCGCTGCGGCCCGCGTGGCGCCAGAGGTACGGCTGGCTGGTCGCTGCGCTCGGCGTCGTCGGCGTCGCACTGATCCCGGTCGCCACGTCGAGCGGCGAGGCCCTGGAGCGTCGCGTCGGCGACCCCGGTGCTCATGCGGCGCTGGGCGACCAGCTGCTCTGGTTCTCGCTGCCGATGGTCGTCCTGCTCGTCGTGCTGCTCATGCTCGACCGCGCCGGCAGCGCCCGGAAGGCGATCACCACCGGTGTCGCGGTCTTGGCCGTCGTTGCCTCGGTCGCGGCCGGCGTCCAGGTGTACCGCGTCGGCGACTCCGGTGCCCGCGCCGCGTGGGGCGACACACCAGCCGCAGCCCGCTGACCACTCCGGGCCCACGATCGGCCCGTGCACACGCGGCTCCATCCCGGGCCACAGGGGGCGCACAGGTCGAGCCCCCAGATTTCTCCTGAACACTCCGTCGGGCACATGCCCGTCAGACCTCGAACGGACACACCCCTTCATGAACAAGATCCGTCGCACCGTCGTCGCCCCGATCGCTGTGCTCGCGCTGGTCACCGGCCTGGCCGCCTGCAGCTCCAGCGACAGCACCGACGCCTCCTCGTCGTCCACCAGCTCCGAGAACGGCCCCCCGCAGGGCGGTTCCGGTGGCGGCCCCGGTCAGATGCAGACCTTCACCGCGGTCGACCTGAACACCGACGGCACCAACGCCTCCGACGCGAACACCACCGACGTCGTCAAGGCCACCGACGCGTTCCTCGCCACGCTCACCGACGAGCAGAAGAACACCGCCACCTACGACTTCAGCGACAACCAATCGCGTCAGACCTGGTCGAACTACCCGGCCTCGACGGTCGCCCGCAAGGGCATCGCGCTCACCGATCTGAGCGCCGAGTCCAAGACCGCTGCGATGGCCGTGGTCAAGACGATGCTCAGCGCGCAGGGCTACTCCCAGGTCGAGGCCATCCAGAAGGCCGACGACTGGCTCAAGGCCAACAGCGACGGTGGCAACAGCGACTTCGGCGACGAGAACTATTACATCGCCGTGTACGGCACGCCGTCCACGACCGACCCGTTCATGGTCCAGTTCGGCGGGCACCACCTCGCCCGCAACTACACCTACAAGGGCACCACGGCCAGCATCACGCCGGACTTCACCGGCACCGAGCCCAAGTCGTTCACCATCGACAACACCGACGTCGAGCCCATGAAGGAGAAGGCCGGCACCGCGTTCGCCGTCTTCGACTCCCTCACCGACGACCAGACCGCCCAGGCCAAGCTCTCGGCCACGCTGAACGACATCCTGATGGGACCCGGCGTCGACAGCGGCAAGTTCCCCACCACCGAGGGCCTCAAGGTCTCCGACCTGTCCACCGCGCAGCAGAAGCTCGTCCTCGCCGCCATCGCCGCATGGGTGGACGACGCCAACCCCGGGATGGCCGCGTCGCTGATGAAGACCTACGAGTCCCAGCTCGACCAGACCACCATCGCGTTCTCGGGCAGCGACACCGTGGACGGCGACAACACCTACCTGCGCATCGACGGTCCCCGCGTGTGGATCGAGCTGGTCAACACCCGAAGCCGCAGCACCCCCAACGTCCACTACCACGGCGTGTACCGCGACAAGACCGACGACTACGGCAGCACCAACCCCAGTGCGTGACGTCCTCACCGCCTGGGCGCGACGGGCGGCGGCGCTCCTGGTGGGCGCCGCCGTCCTCGTCCTCGCGGGCTCACAGGTCGCCTCGGCGCACCCCCTGAGCACCTCGGCGGTCCTGCTCGACGTCACCTCCAGCGAGGTGACCGCCACCGTGCAGATCCCCCTGGACGAGCTCAGCATCGCCCAGGACCGCGATCTCACCGCCACCAGCGTGCTCACCCCGTCCACCCTGGCCGGGCTGCGCGCCTACGTCCGCGACCACCTCGGCGCCACCGACGACGCCGGCCGCACCTGGACGACCACGGTCAGCGGCGGCACCGTCACGGAAGTCGACGGCGTCGACAACCTGGTGCTGGCCGCCACCCTCGCCCCGGCGACCGGGACCGTCGGCGACTTCGTGCTCCACGACGACGCCGTCATGGACGCGCTGCCGGCGCACCGCGTCTTCGTGTCGGCCCGCTACGGCCACGACGGCGCCTACACCCAGCTGGCGATGCTGTCGTGGCAGACCACGGCGGTGCCGGTGGCCCGGGCCTCGGCGGCCACCGACGCAGACAGCGGGTTCGTGCCGGCGGTGCACCTGGGCATCGAGCACATCAGCGGCGGCAGCGACCACCTGCTGTTCCTGCTCATGCTGCTGCTGCCCGCTCCCCTGGCGGTCCGAGGCCGGAGATGGGTCCGCCGGCCCGATGTCCGCCGGGCCGGGTGGCGGATCGTGCACGTCGTCACCGCGTTCGCGATCGGGCACTCGATCACCCTGGCGCTCGGCGCGCTCGGATGGGTGCACCTGCCGTCGAGGTTCGTCGAGGCCGGCATCGCCCTGTCCGTCCTCGTCTCGGCCGTGCACGCGATCCGACCACTCGTGCGACGCGGCGAGGTGCTCATCGCCGGTGGGTTCGGCCTGCTGCACGGTCTGGCGTTCGCGACGCTCCTCGGTGACCTCGACCTCAGCCGCACGAGCCTGGTGACCACCCTGCTCGGCTTCAACCTCGGCATCGAGGTCACCCAGCTGCTGGTGGTCGCCCTGGCCATGCCGTCACTGATCGTCCTCAGCCGCACCCCGGCCTACCCCTGGCTGCGCGCCGCCCTGGCGTCGCTCGGCGCGGTGCTGGCCTCGGCCTGGCTGCTCGAACGGGTCGGTGTCCTGACGGCCAACCCGCTCGAGCCGGTGGCCAACCTCCTCGTCGACCACCCAATCGCTCTCGCCGTCGGCCTTGCGACCTGCGCCCTGGTGGGTCACGCGAGCATGCGGGCGAGCGGTGGCGGAGCCACCGCCCCGGACCGGTTCTTAACCCGGACTTGACGGTCCGCTGCCACCGGCTTGACGCGCACGCTCCTAGCGTCGAGCCATCGCCGCCGGGCCATCGGGGCCCGGCTGACGCCCACTGGAGACCACGTGAACATCAAGCAGCTCAGCACCACCAGGAAGGCCCTCTTCGGGGCCGGCTCGGTCATCGCCGGCGGCGCGGTCCTCACCGCGGTGCTGCTCACCGGCGGCACCGCGTCGGGCGAGGCCACCGACGGCGCGTCTGCCTCGACGTCTCAGAGCAGGTCCGACGAGACGCCGCTGACCGGCACCACCGCCGCCAAGGTCAAGGCCGCCGCACTCGCGAAGTACCCCGGCGCCACCGTCGACCGTCTCGAGACCGACTCCGACGGCGTCTACGAGGCGCACCTCACCACCACCGCCGGCCAGGACCTCACCGTCCAGGTCGACAAGGCCTTCAAGGTCACCGGCACCCAGACCGGCCGCGGCGGGCACGGCGGCGGCAATGAGACGCCGCTGACCGGCACCACCGCCGCGAAGGTCAAGGCCGCCGTCCTGGCCAAGTACCCCGGCGCCACCATCGAGCGAGCCACCACCGACGACGACGGCACCTACGAGGCCCACATCACCACCAAGGCCGGCGACCGCCTCGAGGTCCAGCTCGACAAGGCCTTCGCCATCACCGGCACACAGACCGGACACGGCGGACGCGGCGGGCACGGCGGCGGCAACGAGACGCCGCTGACCGGCACCACCGCCGCGAAGGTCAAGGCCGCCGTCCTGGCCAAGTACCCCGGCGCCACCATCGAGCGCGCCACCACCGACGATGACGGCACCTACGAGGCCCACGTCACCACCAAGGCCGGCGACCGCCTCGAGGTCCAGCTCGACAAGGCCTTCGCCATCACCGGCACACAGACCGGACACGGCCGAGGCGGCCACCACGGGGACGACGACTGAGCACGTCGGCGGTCCGGCTGTCCGGGGCAGGTGGCCTACGGTGTCCGACGTGACGCACGTGCTGCTCGTCGAGGACGACGACGCCATTCGTACCGCGCTCACGCGCGGCCTTGGTGAGCTCGGCTCGTCAGTCACTGCCGTCCCGTCAGGCGCCGAGGCGATCGCAGCGGCGGTCGATCAGCGTCCCGACATCGTGGTCCTCGACCTCGGACTGCCTGACATCGACGGCGCCGACGTGCTCAAGATGCTCAGGGCGATCAGTGACGTCCCGGTCATCATCGCCACCGCCCGCGACGACGAGCGCGAGGTCGTGCGTCTCCTCGACGCCGGCGCCGACGACTACGTGATCAAGCCGTTCTCGGCCGCACAGGTCGAGGCACGTGTGCGTGCAGTCCTGCGCCGCTCGGGGGCGACCAGCAAGCGCGGCGCGCACGTCGAGGTGGGGCGTCTGCGCATCGACCGGTCCGCCCGCCAGGCCCGCCTCGACGGAACGGATCTGAAGCTCAGTCGCAAGGAGTTCGACCTGCTCCTGGCACTCGCCGAGAACGTCGGCACCGTGATGAGCAAGCGCGACCTGCTCGCCCAGGTGTGGCAGATGCCTTGGGGCGGCGCCGACCGGACCGTGGACGTCCACCTGTCGTGGCTGCGCCGCAAGCTGGGTGAGACGGCGCAGGAGCCGGTCTACCTGCACAGCCTGCGCGGCGTCGGGGTCAAGATGGTGGACCCCACGGCTGCAGCAGGAAGCTGATGCTCGGCACGATGCGGCGCCGGGTGCTCGCGCTCACCACCGGCACCACCGCCATCGTCCTGGTCCTTCTCGCGGTGCCGCTGGCCGTCACCATCCGGGATCAGCTGATCGAGGGCTCGACCCGAGAGGCGTCCCTGCTCGCGCAGTCGGTGGCCGACTACCTCAGCACGGGCCGCTACGACGAGGAGCAGCTCGACGCCTACCTCGCCCGCCAGGGCCGCCGTGACCAGGTGAGCCTCCAAGTCGAGCTGCCCGACGGCACCGAGGTGGGGGACACCTTCCCCCAGGACGTCACGGGCACGGACCGCGCCGGGCGACGTGGAGGTGGCCGGGGCGACGGCGACCGGGACGGCCGTGGACGTGACCGCGACGGCGACGGGCTCGGCGAGGTCTCCACGGCCACCGAGAGCGCGACCGCGCAGGGCCGCCTCGTCGAGGTGACGGCGTCAGCGACCGGCGGCATCGCCGTCGTCCGCGCCTACGCCGACGACGACGAGCTCGCCGCCGGCGTCACCGCCCGCTGGGCCCTGATCGCCGGCGTCTGTCTGCTGCTGCTCGTCGCCTCCGCGGTGGGCGCCGAGCTGGTGAGCCGGCGCCTGGTGCGCCCGCTCGACTCCGCCGCCGACACCGCCGACCGGCTCAGCGCCGGCGACCTCGCGGCCCGCGCCCCCGAGGGCGGGCCGCGCGAGGTCGCCGCCGTCGGGGTGGCGCTGAACGCGCTCGCCGACCGCATCGGCGACCTGATGGCCGCCGAGCGCGAGACCGTCGCCGACCTGTCCCACCGGATGCGCACTCCCCTGACCGCGGTGCGTCTGGACGTCGAGGCGCTTCCGCCCGGTCCGCGGACCGACGACCTCACCGAGCACGTGGCCCAGCTGGAGCGCACCTTGACGGCGGTGATCCGTGCCGCACGCCGCCGTCCCGAACGGGCCGACTCCAGCAGGTCCGACCTCGCCGCCACCGCACGTGACCGGGTCGCGTTCTGGCTGCCGCTGCTGGAGGACCAGGGACGTGAGGTCCAGGTCGACGTCGTCAACCGTCCGGTCTGGACCCGCTGCGAGGAGGGCGACCTCACCGCGACCCTCGACGCCCTGCTCGAGAACGTCATCGCCCACACTGCCGAGGGCACCGCGCTGTCGGTGCAGGTGGCCGTCGACGACGACCGCGTGCAGCCGATGGCGCGCGTCGACGTCATCGACGAGGGCCCCGGCATCCCCGACGCCGCTCGCGAGCGCGGCCACAGCGACCGCG
Source organism: Solicola agrisoli (assembly GCF_049059935.1). Lineage (NCBI taxonomy): Bacteria > Bacillati > Actinomycetota > Actinomycetes > Propionibacteriales > Nocardioidaceae > Solicola > Solicola agrisoli. The sequence continues at coordinate 59,302 of NZ_JBMGQR010000001.1, forward strand.
GCTCCACCGGGCTCGGCCTCGACATCGCCCGCCGCTGCGCCGAGAGCGGCGGCGGCACCCTGGAGATCAGCCGCCCAGACGGCCGCACCCGGGTGCGCCTCGCGGTGCCGCTGGCCGAGGCGCCGCCCCCGGCTGCGGTCTGACGTCGCCCCGGACCTCAGAACGCGAACCGCTCCTCGTGCAGCTGCTCGACGGGCAGCCCCGCTTGCTCGAGGTTGGTGCGCACGACCTGGGCCATCCCCGGCGGGCCGCACAGGTAGACGTCGTGCTCCGCCAGGTTCGGCACCAGCCGCAGCAGGGACGCCGCCGAGAGCAGGTCGGGGTCGTCGCCGAGGAGGTAGACGACGCGGGCACCGCGGTGTGTCGCGATCGCGTCGAGCTCGGCGCGGAAGACGATCTGGTCGCGGTCCCGCGCGCGGTACAGCAGCGTCAGCCCCGTCCCCGGCCCGAGCGGCATCGTCTCGAACAGGGCACGCATGGGCGTGATCCCGACACCGCCGGCGACCAGCAGCACCTCGCGGCGGGTGCGCAGGTCGGCGGTCATCGCGCCGTACGGCCCCTCGGCCACCACCCAGGTGCCGACCTCGATCGCCTGCAGCAGCCGGCTGCCGTCCCCTAGCGCCTTGACGGTGAGCCGCAGCCGGTGGGCCCCGGGAGGCGCGGAGAGCGAGAACGGGTGCGCGGTGAGCCAGGTGTCGGGGGTCAGGAACCGCCAGCGGAAGAACTGCCCGGGCTCGGCGCGGAGCTCGCCGAGGTGCTCGCCATCGAGGATGATCGACACGACACCGGGGGCCTCTGGCACCACCGCCGCCACGCGCAGCCGGTGCCGGGCGGCCGCCCGCACCGGCGCGATCACGCGGTGGCGCAGCACAAGGCCGAAGGCGTGCGCGTACATCAGTGCCCACAGCACCTGCAGGACCGGACGTCCTGCGAGGTCGGGCCCGCCCAGCTGGTGCAGGAACGACAACGCGATCGCCACGTAGGTGAGCAGGTGCACCAGGTGCCACCGCTCGTACGACAGCCTGCGCCTCGCGATCCTGACCGAGACGACCGCGACGCCTACGAGCAGGACCGTGGCCACCGTCGCCGAGATCAGCCACGGCATGCCCAGCACCTGCCACAGGGCGACCGACAGGCTGACCTCGCGGCTGTCGGCCCACGCCTGCGTGGCCGCCCAGGCGTGCACCAGCACGAGCGTCAGCACGATCCGTCCGCCGCGGGCGTGCCAGCGGGCGAGCCGGTCCGAGCCGACGCCGCGTTCCAGGACCGGCCAGCGCGACATCAGGGTCATCAGCACCAGGACCCCGTACCCGGCGAGCATCCCCGCGACGTGTGCGAGCACCGGCAGGACCGCGAACGGGACCGGCGCCGCGACGGCCACCACGACCGGCCACACTGCCACCAGGACACCGATCGCGACCATGATCCCGACCGCCGCGTCGCTGGCGGCACGGTGGTCCCGGCGGTTCACGGTTGCCCCACCTGGACGGTCGCGGGGTCGGGCTGGACGGGTGAGTCCGACGGGCCGGTGAGCCCCAGCCACACGCCGACGACGGTGCACAACACCAGCACCGCCGGACCGGCACGTCCGCGTCGGGGGCGGTCGGCCCGGCGGCCCGGTGGGCGGCGGGAGACGTCACTCATCGGGTCATCGACCGCCACGTCCGGGTCCGTCGAACGGGCGTCCGACCGTCCCGACGCCCTGGTCCCCCGGTGCGTCGTCGGCCATCGCCTGGGCGGCCACGAACCCTCCAGTCATCACCAGCACCGAGGTCGCCACGAACCCCACGCCGAGGGCCGCCCACCCACCCCGTGACCGCCGGACGGCCGGCCGACCGGCGGCTGGTCGCACCGCCGTCACTCTGCGCGTGTCGCGCGCGAAACCGTAGTGCTCCACCACCCACGGGGTGCGGCTGGGCGTCGTCGCGGCCGGGCTCCCCGGCGCTGTTCCGCGAGGCACTCGCTCCCACTCGGTGCCGGGTCTGGACTGGTCGGTCATGGTGCTCCTGAGGTCGAACGCGAGGGTCGTCACGAGCATCGCCGACACCGGCGCAACAGAACCCCAACGCGACGTCAAGTGCCCGTCAAACCTCGACCGGCCCGCTGGTGCGACGCGTCAGCCGGTCCTCACAGGTGACCCACAGTCGACGCCCATGAGGCCGCCAGGCAACGTCGGCAGACTCCCGTCCGGCGCACGGCGCGCCAGTCATCCCTCCGAGGAGCCCTGCATGAGCACGACGCGCAACCCACGACCGACGGCCGTGAGCCGGACGGGCTCGTGGGCCGTCAAGGTCCCCACCGTCACCGCCCTGTTCTGGGTCGTGAAGATCCTCACCACCGGCATGGGCGAGGCCGCCTCGGACTACCTCGCCCGCCTCAGCCTCGTGCTCCCGGTGGTCGTCGGCCTCGGCTGCCTGGCCGTCGCCCTGACCGTCCAGCTCCGCTCCGACCGCTACCGCGCCGCCACCTACTGGAGCGTCGTCGCGTCCCTGGCCGTGTTCGGCACCGTCGCCGCCGACGGCCTGCGCATCGGCCTGGGCATCTCGCTCCCCGTGATGACCACCGCCTACGCAGCCGCCCTCGGCTTGGCCCTGCTCGCCTGGTTCCGCACCGAGCACACCCTCTCGATCCACACGATCACCACCCGGCGCGCCGAGATCTTCTACTGGATCACCGTCCTGCTGACCTTCGCCCTCGGCACCGCGGCCGGCGACCTCGCCGCCGACACCCTCGGCCTGGGCTACCTCGACGCCGCCCTCGTCTTCGGCGCCGCCATGGTCGTCCCCCTGGTGCTCCACCGCACCCGCCTGATCGGCGAGGTTGCCGCCTTCTGGAGCGCCTACGTCCTCACCCGTCCCATGGGCGCCTCGGTCGCCGACTGGCTCGGCAAGCAGTCCGGCCTCGGACTCGGCGACGGCACCGTCACCGCCGCCAGCCTCGTGCTCATCGTCACCCTCGTCGCCTACCTGGCCGTCAGCCGCGTCGACGTTCCCACAGGGCGGCCACACCGCACCCACTGAACGACCGGGCCGCCCATTCCTGGTTCGAGAATCCCGAACCGCTGCGCGAGTTTCGCGGCCGTGCGAACGACGCCCCGGAGCCGACCCGCGCGAGGATCCGTCACCGGGCCAAGGGCTGCGTTATCGGCTGTTGAGGCTGACCTCGCAGTCAGCCTCACCGCTGGGTGAGAGGTCGGCGTCGTCGCAGTCGTCGTCTGGGCTTGAGCCGGCAAAGAACGTCAGGCCGTAATCGGCCACCGCGGTCCTGGTGATTCCGCGCAGCTCGTAGTCCACCTCAAGAGATTGAAGGGTCGCGGGGTAATTGGTGGCAATTAGCTGCACGGCGACGCTCTGGCTGGAGCTGCCACATTGCACGGTGATGCTGTCGTCGGTGTAGCCCCTGAGTCGAGAGATTGGCTCGTCTGCGGTTCCTACCGGCTGGGTGTTGGTCGGGTTGGTGGCGAACGCGACCACCCTGAGCCCACCGGTCGCACCCACGGGTCGGATTGCAACGATCTTTGCGGTGCCGTCGCCGGCAAGCCATCCGTTGATCCCGACAACCAGGGCCAGACGTTCCGGAGCCCGATCGAGACAGATGCCAGCGCCTCCGAACTGGACGACCGGCATGTAGGTCTTCCAAGCCCACCGGCCGACAAGAGACAGGACTACACCTACGACGACGAGGGCGATGGCTGGGACGACGAACCGGTTCACCTGGCGTCGCGTGCGCTTTGGCTTGAGCGTCTCGGTCACACCGGAAGCCATTTCGATTGCACGCCAACCATCGGCCGAATGCCAAGTTCCTGGGCCAGGATCGCGCTTCGGCCGCGGCCAGGCTTGACCGCAACGGGGACGCTCGCCGGCACAGTGCCGGGACGCAGCAACAACGGGAACCCCGACACCTCCCGCCGAGGAGTGAGTCCCCCGGACCCGGCCCGGCTCGAACGGGCAGCCACCCTCACCGTGCGGCGGGCAGGGCACATCCGTACCGGGTAGATGCACCTTGGGCGGGCTCGGCTTTAGCCTAGACCGAGTGCACAGAATGCATGGTCGGTCGGCGAAAATCTGAAGACCCGAGAGCTGAACGACACCGAGCGCCGCTCCCCTACTGGTCGGGGACGGCGGCCGGTGTCTCGCAGGGGATCCGCGATCGGGCGCTCGAAAGCGGGTGTGCGGCACGCAGGGATGGTGGCAGGGTCCGGTCCATGGAACCTGCGAACTTCTACTCCGGAATCGTCGTCGACGCCTACGCGAAACTGAAGTCCTCGACGTTCGAGCCCGGGCCGTACGCCGAGTTCGTGAGGGCCCATGGGGAGCCTGCGCTCGAGATCGGCTGCGGTGATGGCGAGCCGTTACTGGACTTGAGTGCGCTCGGTCTCGACGTCGATGGCGTCGATTCCTCGGCCGACATGGTCGAGCGGTGCCGGAGCAACGCCGCCGCGCGAGGTCTTCCCACCCAGGTCTTTCACCAGCGTGCCGAGAACCTGAACCTCGAGAGGACCTACGCGTCCATCTACTTCGCGGGCCCCACCTTCAACCTGCTGCCAGACGACGACACAGCCGCTGCTGCACTTGGTGCGATCGAACGGCACCTGGCCGGCGGGGGCGCCGCCCTGATCCCCTTGTGGGTGCCACCACCGACTTCGCCCGAAGATCTCGGCTCCACGCGCGTCGCACTCGATGACTCCGGTGCCCGGCTCAGCTACACCCCGCTGCGGGAGACCTACGACCGCACCGGTCGGACACGAACCACCTCGGCGCGGTACGAACGGACCACGAACACGGGGGTCGAAGTGGCCGACAGGGACTGGATCATCCACTGGCACACGCCCACGTCCTTCGCAGACCTGTGCGCCGCCGCCGGGCTCCGGATCGTCGAGATGGTCGACGACGACACCTACACCGACGCGCATGAAGACTCCACCAGCTTCACCGCGACACTGCAGCACCGCTGAGCGATCCTTTACTGGCGATGCTTCGAGGCGGTGCACCCCGTCTGAAGTCAAGTCGTCGCGCCTTCGTAGGACCGCATGGTCCCCCAGGCGAAGGAGCTGGTTGCGAACTGATCCTGCAGTTCAGAAGCGACCCTGAAGCGCAGATCTGAATCTGTCTCAAGGGAACGCTCTGAGTGACTAGGTCTGGGCTTGATGTGGTCGTGGCTGGACGGGCGAACTCGGGGCCGGGCTCGCTCAGGCGTCAGGTCGATCGTCGATCTCTGGAACGGCTGTGAGGTTCGGGTGGCGCGCCCGGTAATCAGCGGTGCTGTTGACGTGGGGGAAGTCGAACTCTGGGACGGGGACGTCGAGTGCTCGACAGATCGGGGTCCAGCCATCGCCAGGTTGCCACTCGACGAGGCGGGACGGCGAGATCTCAGACCGAACCTGAGCGAGCCAGCGCTCGTATCCAGCTGTCATGGCCTGCGGGTCGTCGATGTCGACAGCGAGCTCGGCGAAGATCAGCCCGAAGATCGCTGCCGTCGGGTCGCCGTCGCCCCCCGACACCATGGCCCGTGTCCGGGGCAGGACGGTGGCCGCCATGCTGCGGTACCAAGTCTCAGGAGTGGCGCGACGAGACAGCAGCACTGGGGCGTCGGGGTAGGCCTCGGCCAGCTCGCGCCAACAGTTGGAGAACGGGGCGTCGACGCCGGCGACGTATCCGGTCAGGAAGTTGTCCCAGACCGGCGGATGTCCCTGGAGCGCAGCGACCCACGTCGGAGCGTGCTCGGGATGAGCCAGGGCCTCGCTCATGTGATACACCGGCGCGCCGAGCACGTGTCGTAGCGCCTCGCGAAGGGAAGAGGTACCGGTACGCGGCAAGCCCGCACCGATCAGCCGGATGACCACCTCGGAAGGCTAGGCCAAGATCGGATGCGGGCGTGCCGATCGGCGAGTCCCCTGTGGGCCGACTCGGACCTCGCCGGGTGTTCGGCGAGGTCCGAGCCGGGTCAGTGCGCTCGAGCGTTGACCTCGTAGGAGGTGTTGGTGGCTTCGAAGAAGTTGACCAGCTGCAGGGTGTCGTTGGCGGTGGCCATCCACTTGGCTGGGTTGGCGTCGCCGAAGGCGGGTTCGAAGCCGAGCTCCTCTAGGCGGCGGTCGGCGAGGTAGCGGACGTAGGCGTTGACGTAGTCGGCGTTCAAGCCGGGGATCCCGCCGGGCAGCAGGTCGTGGTTGTACGCCTCCTCCATCGCGACGGCGTCGATCACCATCTGGCGGATCTCGTCGGCGAACTCGGCGGTGGCGATCTCGGGGTTCTCCTCGAGGACGGTGAGGATGAGGTTGATGCCGAACTTCAGGTGCAGGCTTTCGTCTCGGACGATCCAGTCGACCAGGGAGCCGAAGTTCCGCAGCAGGTTCCGCTGTCGGAAGCTCAGGGCCACCATGAAGCCCGAGTAGAACCAGATGCCCTCGAGCACGACGTTGTACGCGACGAGGTTGCGGACGAAGTCCTGCTTGCCTTGGACTGTCGCGATGTCGAGGGTCTGCTCGGTCATCCGGCGGATGTAGCGGACCTCGAACTCCTCCTTCGCCGCCATCGACGGCACCGTGACGTGGGAGGCGTAGGCGGCTTCGCGGTCGATCGGGAAGGTCTCGAGGACGTATTCGAAGCTCATGCAGTGGTTGGCCTCCTCCCACATCTGCTTGGCGAGGTAGAGGTGGCACTCGGCGGCGTTGACGTACGGGTAGACCCCGAACGCGAGGGCCTTGTTGACGAGCAGCTCGTTGGGGTTGAAGTAGCTCATCAGGAACGTCAGCGCGTGACGCTCGTCGGCGGTCATGCGGGAGAAGTCGCCGAGGTCCTCGCCGAGCTGGATCTCGTGGGGGAACCAGGTATTGGCGACGGCCTGCTCGTACAGCTCCATCGCCCACGGGTAGGTGACGGGCTTGAGCAGCAGGCCCGAGGCGATGCCGGTGCCGAGGATCCCTGTGGTGGTCGGTGCGTCGTGGGTGGTGGTCATCGTCGTGCTCCGTCTCGGTTCGGTGTGGTCACTGGCAGGAGTCGCACTGCAGGCGCTCCATCGGGTCGGTCGGGCAGACGAGCGCGGCGTCGGGCTCGGCGACGGTGAGCAGCTCGTCGCGCCCGTCGGGCGTCACCGGCGCTGCCGCGACGGGAGCTGCGGCGCGCGCGGCGCCGAAGCCACGACGGCCGGTGCTGCCGCCGACGGGCGTGCGGGCCTCGGCCTTGTTGACCTTGACAGTGCTCTGCTCGGCGGTGTGCCGCGGCATCATGTGCAGGTAGTAGGTGGTCTTGACGCCCATCCGCCACGCGTCGGTGTAGAGGCGCTCCATCCCGGCGACGTCGCGGCTCGCGAGGTAGATGTTGCGGCTGATGGCCTGGTCGATCCACTTCTGGGCGCGCGCGGCGACGTGCAGGAACGCGTGCGGCGACAGCTGGAACGACGTCCGGTAGACCTCCCGGAGGTCGTCGGGGACGCCGTCGACCTGCGACAGGTCGCCCTGGGCGCGCAGCAGGTCGCCGCGCACCTGCTCCCACAGGCCGCGCTCGCGTAGGTCCTCGACCAGGTTGCGGTTGACCTCGAGGAACTTGCCCGAGGAGGTGGCACGGCTGAAGATCTGGCTGAACTGCGGGTCCAGGCCCGGTGTGGTGCCGGCCACCAGCCCGATCGACGCGGTCGGCGCTATCGCCATCAGCGTGGAGTTGCGGATGCCGCCGGCCACCTTGACGCGTAGGGCGTCCCAGTCCATCCGGCTGTGGCGGTCGACGTCGACGGGCGTCCCGCGGTCGGCCTCCAGCCGGTCGAGGGTGTCGATCGGCACCTGTCCGTGGCTCCAGCGCGACCCCGCGAACTGCGGGTACGGGCCGCGCTCGCGGGCGAGGTCGCAGCTGGTGTCGATGGCGTGCCAGCTGACGAACTCCACCAGCTCGTCGACGAGGTCGTAGGCGCGCTCGCTCTCGTACGACAGGCCCATCCGCTCGACGACGTCGGTGAAGCCCATGACACCCAGGCCGAGGGCGCGGTTGTCGGCGTTGGACCGCTCGGACTCGGGCACCGAGGAGATCGTGACGTCGATGAGGTTGTCGAGCTGACGCACCGCGAGGCGGGTGGACGCCGCGAGGCGGTCCCAGTCGACGCGGGCGTCGCCGCGCCGTCCGGTGACGTGGCGCGACAGGTTGATCGAGGCGAGGTTGCAGACCGACACGTTGTCGCGGTCCTGCGGCAGCGTGATCTCGGTGCACAGGTTCGACAGGTGTATGGTGCCGGTGTTGTCGTTCAGCGCCCGGGTGTTGATCGTGTCCTTCCACGTCAGCCACGGGTGCGAAGTGGTCTGCAGCGAGATCAGGATCGCGCGCCACTGCTCGCGGGCGCGGACCTTGGTGTGTCGCAGCTGGCCGCGCTCGGCCGCGGCGACGTACTCGGCGTAGCGCGCGGAGAACGTGGCGCCGACCAGCTCGGTGAGGTCGGGCACGTCGAGCGGGTCGAACAGGTACCAGGGCTCGTCGGCCTCCACGCGCTTCATAAACTCGTCGGAGATCCAGACCGCCGTGTTGGCCGTGCGGGTGCGCCTGTAGGGGTCGCCGGAGCTCTGGCGCAGATCGAGGAACTGCGCGAAGTCCAAGTGCCAGTTCTCCATGTAGAAGCACAGGGCGCCGAACTTCTTGCCGCCGCGCGAGACCGCACGCAGCGTCGAGTCGATCGTGTGCATGAACGGGATCGGGCCGGTGGACGAGGTGTTGTTCGAGCGGATCGGTGAGCCCTCGGCGCGCAGCTTGGTCACCGACATGCCGATGCCGCCGGTGCCCTTGGTCAGCCACATGACGTCGCGAACCGACTTCGCGATGTGCTCGATGTCGTCCTGCATCTCCATCACGAAGCAGTTCGACAGCTGGGAGTACGCGGTGCCGGCGTTGACGAGCGTCGAGCCCGCGGCGAGGTACTCCAGCCGCGACATCGCGTCGTAGAACCCGAGCGCGGCGACGGTGGGGTCCTCCTCGTCCAGCGCCAGGCCCATCGCGACCCGCATCCAGAAGAACTGCGGCACCTCGAGCGGGTCCCGTCGCTCGTCGCTGATCATGTAGCGCGTGCGCATCGTCTGCACGCCGACGTAGCGCAGCAGGTCGTCGCGCGACGGGTCGAGCGCGGCGCCGAGCCGGTCGAGGTCGAACCGCTCCCCCAGCCGGGCGTCCAGGAGACCGTCGGCGACACCGTGGTGGACGTAGGAGACGAACGCGGGCCCGCAGAACGCGTCGACCTCGGCGCGGGTGACGCCCTCGCCGAACACCTTCTTGTAGATGGTCTTCACGAGCAGCCGTGCGGCGACGGTGTCGAACGCCGGGTCGTCCTTGACGTTCTGCAGCGCGACGCCGACGACGGCCTCGTCGAGCTGCTCGCTGGTGATGCCGTCGAACAGGGTGATCTCCAGCTCGGACTGCAGCTGGGTGACACGCGCGACCTGGTCGGGCAGGCCGGCACTGGCCTCCTCGATCGACCGTGCGATCTCGTAGCCGTCGTACGGCGCGCGGGTGCCGTCGCGCTTGACGACGTGGACGGTGCCGGCCGGACGTGGTGCCGGTGTGGTGGTGCTCATGGTGGATCCCCTCGGATACGCAGTCCCTGGGGTCCGGGGCGGCGGGGAGGATCGAGGGGACCGGAGGCCCGGGGTCGCCTCGACGACCGCCGCACACCGGTCGGCCCCAGGCCCTCCCACGGGGCCACGGACCACCACGCCCGTCGGACGTGGTGCGCTGGCAGGTCTTCGGACTCACGGGCCAGAGCCACCGGTGGAGCCGGCTGCTCGCCTACTGGTCGTCGCTTCCCAGGCGCGGTGCGCCCAGTGCCGTTGACGACGGTCGTTCCCGTTCACCGCTGCGGGGCAGTCCCGGATTCACACCGGGTTCCCTCTTGCGACGACCCGCCTGGGTGGCGGGTCGAACCAGCTGCGGGACCACCATATCTGGAAACTACATTGGTGCAAGTACCTACATCTCGTGTCCGGTCACGTCAACAGAGGTGCACACACCGCCTCGGCGACCACGACCGGCACCGTGCCCGTGGCACCGAAGTCGAAGCTCTGGACGCTGCGTCCGACCACGACGACCTCGGCGGACCAATCCAGCTCGGCGCACGTCCGGGCCACCTCACCGAAGGTGCGCACCTGCCACCGCGTCGGCGGGGTGGGCGTCCACGCGCCGAGCTCGAGCGCGGCGCGGCGGTGCACCAGCAGCTCGAACCCGACCACGGACCGCCCGCCGTCGCCAGCCTCCACCCAGGGCGTGGTGGCGACCACGCCCTGGACGAGGACGTCGGTCCTGGCACCGACGGACAGGTAGGCCGCACGCTGCGAGACCACGGCTAGGCGTCCGCGCCGAGGGCCTTGATGTGGTCGGGCAACCGTCGGTTGTCCCCGTACATGAAGTGGTTCGACATGTTCTCCGAGAACCGGCTGGCCTCGACGGTCAGCCCGACCGCCTCGGCGACCTCGCGGACCAGCATCGGCGACGCACCGCAGCACACGCCGAGGTAGTTGACGCCCAGCGCGTGCGCATCGGCAGCGAACCGTCCGATCTCGTAACGGTTGGCGTACAGCGGGTCGAGCGCGGTCGGGAACGTGCGGCCGTGCGGCGACGGGACAGTGACGCCGCGGTCGTCGGTGAGGTTGAAGAACGTGGGCTCGGCCTCGGTGGTGCGGTATGGCACCGGGAGCGCGGCCACGTGGCAGCTGACGGCCTCGCGGATCTGACGCAGCCACGGCAGCATCGTCGCCGGCCCACGGAAGCAGTTCATCCCCACCACGTCGGCACCCGCCTGCTCCAGGCGCTGGCACGCCTCGACGATGCCGACGTCGTCGGTCATCACGTTCTGCGCCATCGGCGCGATGGTCAGCACAACGGGCAACCCGCTGGACTTGGCGACCTCCAGCGCGGCCAGCGCCTCGCCGGCGTAGTAGAAGGTCTCGCCGATGATCAGGTCGGCGCCCTCCTCGACGGCCCAGCCGACCATCTCGGTGAACATGCCCCGCACCTCGGTCTGCGCCGTGGGGTCGGACGGGTCCCACATGTTCGTGTTGGAGATGTTGCCCGCCACCAGATCACCGGGACAAGCGTCGGCGACCTGCCGGGCGATCCGCAGCGCGGCACGGTTCAGCGGTTCGAGCAGCTCCTCCTTGCCGATCACCCGCATCTTCTCGCGGTGCCCGTTGTAGGTGAACGCCTCGACGACGTCGCTGCCCGCGCGCTGGAAGTCGCGGTGCAGCGCGGCCAGGGCGTCGGGGTTCTCCAAGGCGACCTCGGGCACGAACTCGCCGGCGGTCAGGTAGCCGCGGCGCTCGAGCTCGAACAAGAAGCCCTCGGCGCACAGGACGGGTCCGGCGTCCAGGCGCTCGGTCAGGGTCGGGGTGTGGTCGGTGGTGATCATGTCGCTCATCTCCTCGTGAACGGTGCGGGAGGCGTCCGCGGACGAGGAGGTGGCCGACCACACGGCGACCGGCCGTGCGGAGCGGTCGAGCCGAGTCCTCGCGGCCGTGGACCACCGGGCATGGTGCCCAGCGCGCTGGCAGGTCTTCGGACTCGTGGGCGCTCTGCGTGTTCCTACCGGCCGTCGCTTCCCGGACCCGTCGGGTCCAGTGCTGATGACGGCGTTCGTTCCCACTCACCGCTGCGGGACAGTCCCGGAATCTCACCAGGTTCCCTCTTAGCGACCCCTCTGGCTGACGGGCCGAACCAGCTGCACCTCGGACGCTACCCCACTGCATCCGCGTCGGACCTTCGGTCGCCAGCATCTCGGTCCGTGAGCGGCCCCGCCCCGACCGCGCGCGTGGGTTCCTGGGTCGACGAACGCTGAACCTCGGTCGGAACAACTCCCCCGCCGGTCATCGGGCAACCGCGGGCGTTCCTCAAAGGGATCGTCGTGCGAAACAAACTGAACGGCCAAGTCAAGCCACGCAGAACTCGTTTTCCTCCGGATCCAACATGACGACATGGTCGAGCACTTCTCCATAGCTCTCTTCGCGGACCAGCGTTGCGCCGAGGGCGAGGAGTTGTGGCACCTTCTCTCGAATCAATCGCTCCCTCTGCACCATGTCCCAAGGACCTTCGCCGGCGACTCTGATGTCGATGTGGAGCCGGTTCTTGCTGGACTTTCCCTCCGGGACGCGCAGCCATCCGATGGCCGGGCCCCGACCTGCGGGATCGACGATGGATGCGCCGTCCGGATCCTCGAAGCCCGCCTCTGCGATGTACCCCAGCGCCGCGGCCCAGAACACCGCCAACCGGTGGGGGTCCTCCGCATCACAGCCAAGGGTCCAGTGCATAGCCATGCGCACAGGCTAAACCGGCCTTTGGACAGAAAGGTGCCGCCGCCGCCTGCGGAACGTCTGGCGGCGCCCCTCCCCCGCTGGCCATCGAAGCGGTCGATTGTTCCGCACGGGATCCCCATGCGGCAATTGGAACTGCCGACTGGAAGTGACCGCTGGTATCACCACTTGACGTCGAGGAACGACACCACCACCGCGACCACGCCTAGGAAGCCCGCGTAAGCCCCCACTGCCTTCACGGACCAGACACGAACTCCTTCGGGAGACTTCGGAACTGCGTGCTTTCCAAGCTGCTTCACCATCCAGCCACCCACACTGGTCCGAAGCATCGCGACGCTGATCGCCAACATGACAAGCCCGCCAAGCAAGCCGGGCACGAACACCGTCACGCCAATCCTCCTATCGACGAATGGAGACTGACATGCTGACAGGCCCGAGCTCGATCCGCGTGTGGTGGCAGGAGAGAAACTGCCAACCCACGGCGCAAAGACTTGCGCCGGCCACAACCCTCATGGCGCTTTCACAAATCTGGGGCTGCGCCCGCTCTTCATCGATTGCAGGAGCCGGCCGGCTGGCGACCGTCGTACGGAGGGACCGCCCCCTGCTAGTCACGACGAACGTGACCACAGCAGGATCGACTCGCGGAACTGCTCCACGCTCGCCACCTAGCGCGATACATCGCACCACCACGGATCGTCGGCCGATGCGGACTGGACGAACAGGAGTTGTGGCTCCTGGGCAGCGATGGGCGGGTTGCTCGTGGCATGGTGTGGGTGGCGTCACACGGCGGTTTGATCTCGGTGCGGCTCTCTGCATTCTCGGCGAACTACCGGCCCAACCGGAGGCCCACGCGCATGTGGGCTGCGGCTTTCGAGGGAGTCTCGGTCGAACAGCGAGCCGAATGCCCCACGGACCCGGAGGCGTGGCGAGACAAGAGCGAAACGTACTGACGACCACTGGACCAGGAGTGAGCGTGGACCGACGTGCCTGACCAGTCGCAGTCGGCCGGCGCCTCGGCGGGCGGCTACCGGACTGACATGAGCCGGGTGGTGTCGTCAGCTGCGCCGCTCTACATGGCCATGATCGCGGCGTCGGTGGCTGCCGTCGTGGATGCCGCCGTCCTGGGCAACACCAGTACTGCAGCGCTTGCGGCGTTCGCCTTGACCGGGGTTGTCTACTTCCCGGCAATCGCGACGGTGACCGGCGCCGTCCGCGGTGTGATGCCGTTCGTCTCCTCAGTCGGGGACGACCAGGCCGCACTACGTCGAGTCCTGGGTGACGGGACGTGGCTGTCGGTGTCCATTGGCGTGGTGGGCGCCGCAGCGGTCGCATCGGTGCCGCTCCTGGGGCGCGCCTCGGGTGTCCCAGACGCGACCCTCGACGCGCTCGGGGTCTTCCCCTGGCTGATGGCCGGCGTCGTGGTCCTGAGCTCGTTCGGGGCGATGGCGTCATCGAGCCTGGTGGGCATCGGTCGCAGCACGGTCGTGATGAGGGCCGGTCTTCTAGGTGCACTCACAACCATGGTGCTGTCCCCGCTGCTGGTACTTGGTCTCGGGCCGGTACCAGGGTTGGGGCTGGCGGGATCTGGACTGGCGCTTCTGGTCGCGTACGTCGCGACGCTGTCAGTGAACCTGCTTACGCTTCGCCGGTCACTGTCCTTCTCGATCGTCGGCACCTTGCGACGCCTGCCCAACGTTGGCCGGGTTCTCGAGCTGGCCAAGGTCGGCATTCCGATGGCTGGGACGGTCCTGGTGAAGTTCGGTGTCTTAGGAGTCGTCGCACTGGCGGCGTCACGCGTCGGCACCACCGCGGCGGCCGGCCACAGCATCGCCACCACCCTGGTCGGTCTCACCTTCAGTGCGTCGGTGGCGGTCGGGCAGGCCGGGATACCGCTCATCAGCGAGCGCGTGAACATCGGTGACCTTGCAGGCGTGCGTCGAGCCGCGATCGCCGGCTCGATCGTGGCTGGCGCGGTGGTCGCGACGCTGTGCGCGGCGCTGGTGGTCTTCGACGGTCCGGTTGCGCGGCTATTCAGCAGCGATCCAGAGGTGCTGTCCTTGATGCCGTCGCTGTTACCGGTGGTGGCGGTCGCGATCGTGGCCGACGGGCTGCAGGCCGTTGTCGGGTTCGGGTTGACCGGGCTCAAGAGAACATTTCCCGGTTTTGTGATCTCTTGCGTGTTCTACGCGGTGCTCGCGGTGGTTGCGCTCCCTGTGGCTCAGCACTTTGGTGTCGTCGGGCTGTGGGGGGCCGTCGCGGTCGTCAACGTCCTGTTGATCGTGGGCAGAGGGGTCGCCATGTGGCGAATTTCAGCTCAGCTGGAGTCCCGTACTGCGGGACGTGGCACGCGTGCATGACACCGGACACCCGACCCCCGCGGATCCCTCTGTCGCGAAGTACGTACGGTTCGAATCACCCGAGCCGAATGCTCGAGGGCACCACATCGGCGTCTTTGGGCTCGTCAACAGTCTCGCCCGCGACGGCCTGCTGACCCCACCCGAAGAAGCTTTCCGCCGGGCCACCAACGACTGGTTCGACCGGGCCTACACGGACCCATCATCAGTCGACGCCTCCATCTACAACCACGCCATCAACCCCGTAACGCGCTCGTGGTTCAAGACCAGCGCGCAGCACCTCATCGACCGCGTCGACGGATACCTGCGGATTCTCCGCGCACACGGCGTCGCGTACGTCCGGATCGAGTGCCACGACCCTGGCCCTGTTCTCTACGAGGACGCCCACCAGGTCGTTGCCGGGGCGCATGGCACCGCGTGGGCGGCCGCCGCGACGCCGCGAAGTCTGAGAGTGCCGGACGCGGTGGCCGCTGTCGCCGAATTGGTGCGAGGCCTAAACACACGCGACGACCTGGCGGTCCAGCACCAACAAGAGACACTTGCCTGGCTCTCGTCGACCGACGACATCTACAGGAGAGTGAAGCCCAAGACGCCGTCGCCGCATCTCGTCTCGTACTTCCTCGTTGTCGATCGTCCCAGGCGTCGGTTCCTGCTGTGCGACCACCGCCTGGCCGGTCGGTGGCTGCCAGCCGGTGGCCACGTCGAGCCGGGAGAGGACCCGGCCCAGACCGTGCGACGTGAGGCCAAGGAGGAACTGGGTCTCGACGTCGAGTTCGATCCCGTCGTCGGCGCCCGCCCCTTCTTCTTGACCGTCACCGAGACCGTGGGCGACCCCGACAGCACACACGTCGACGTCAGCCTCTGGTTCGCCGTCCGCGCAGACAGCAGCCTCGAGCTTGCGGCGGACGAACGGGAGTTCGCCGCCGTGCAGTGGTGGACCCGCGACCAGCTGTTGACACTCGACCCCGGCCGCGTCGAGCCACACCTCGTTCGGGCACTCGACGCGCTCAACGAGTCGGTCCGGTGACCTAACACCTCGAGTGCGACCTCTTCCACCCACTTCAGGTTGTGCAGCTGCGGCAATCCTCTGGACCGACGCGCCTCAGTAACCTCACGCGGAGCGTGACCGTAGCGGGAACGCTCTCTCCGGCACAGTGCAGGGACGCAACAACAACGGGAACCCCGACACCTCCCGCCGAGGAGTGAGTCCCCCGGACCCGGCCCGGCTCGAACGGGCAGCCACCCTCACCATGCGGCGGGCAGGGCACATCCTTACCGGGTAAATGCACCTTGGGCGGGTTCGGCTTCAGCCTAGACCGCGTGCGCAGAACGCATGGTCGGTCAGCGAAGATCTGAAGTCCCGAGAGCTGAACGACACCCGGGGCCACTCCCCTACTGGTCGGGGACGGCGGCCGGTGTCTCGGGGGGGATTCTCACGCGGGAACCGTGCCGGCGGCCAGCGGAAGTCAGTGACCGCCACGGTCGCCACTTCATCCGCGGCCACGAGCCGATGAGCTGTTAGCGCGACTCTTGGGACTGCCTAGCCGCCCGCAGAACCTTTCGCGCTTCCCGTCGCAGGGCATCAGCCTCACTCGATGTCACCCCAGTGAGGATCGAGAATCGCTCGCTACCGACCAGGTCAAGAACTTGGAGTATCGAGTTCGAGATGCACAGCAGATCAGTCTGCGCCAGTGCAACCAACACCTCATCGCTACTGCCTTCATCACCTGCACTTGGCGACGCAGACGAACCAATGAGTCGCATGCACCCATCTCAATCCGCGCCGGAAATGAGCGGATGTATCAAGGTGCGCGGATCTGATGGGCGCGATTCACACCGGCGCGGAGAGTCGCCGTAGCGGGATCGTCACGCGGAGCGTGACCATAGCGGGATCCTCACGTGGGTCATCAACGACGGCCACTACTGGCGAGGGTCGCTCTCCTGGCCTTCTGAGTGGTCGTTGCGGTGGTCTACATCTGCGGCTTGTTGGACGCCCGACGTGGACCGGCGAGCCCGCAGACGGCGGACGAGGTTGCGCACCATGCCACCCGCCAGCCCAATCCCCATGGCGAGCAATAAGTCCGCCCAGTACGGCCAATCCAGCGCCTTGACCAGAGGCATGAGCACGATGATCGCCACCGACACCATTGCGCCGATGCGAAGCACTCGACCAAGGGGGAAAGCCACGAAGTCGTCCGGTTCGCGAGTCGGGTATGGCATCAGAGGTACCTGCCAGTGACATACCACCATGTAGTCGCGATGGCGCCAGGAGCGAATGCGACCGCCCCGACAGCGGCCAGGGCCATCGACCCGCCGAGTACGCCAATCAGCGTCAGGAACAACCCTGGCAATGCCACGCCCAGGTTGTACCAACTCCAGAAAGCTCTCCGCCTGTTCGGCGGATGGTCCGGCTCTGTCATTGGTCATCCACCCCGGGCGTGCGTCGAGCACGCTTCCCCAAGATCCACGCGACCATGAACGCGACTGCCGCAGAAACTCCTGCGGCTGCTGGGAACGAGGCGTACCAAGGCCAACCCATGCCTTCCCCAAAGAATGGCTGTGCGAGCCAGATGGACCCGAAGGAAGCGACGTACACCCAGAACTGGTACCAGGACCACTGGCCCGGCTTGTGTTCACTAGTCACCCGAAGACGACCCTCGGCTGCGTCGTGCACGAATGGCCGGCTGTATCCACGCCACCCACAGGAACCAACTCACCCCTAGCGCCCCGATCACACTGCTCAGCAGTGACCAGATGGACACTTCGCCTAGGAGGTTGAACACTGCCCCCAGCCCGATCAGCAGTGCGTAGGCGACTGCTATGGCCAGCAGCCACCCTTTCAGAAAACCCGGCACGCCACTGGGCTTGGTGGCGACCGCAGTCACAGGCACTGCCTCGTCAAACACCCCACCTGCCTCGCTCACCACGCCCCTCAATGTCTGAGCGAACGTCTGCACCCGGGGCAGCAGGAAGATGCTGATGGCGCCGTCGCGGGTCTGAATGAACAGCCGTTTTCGGGGCACGGGACCGCCGCGCTTGACCAAGACATCCGTTATCTCTCGCACGGGCACCTCGACAGTCGTGTCACCTCCCAAAGACCTCTCAAACCCATGAGGGGCAAACTTCAGATTGGTGGCCGTCAAGGTCAGCTGCCCGCCGAGGGCGCGCCGCCCTC
Source organism: Solicola agrisoli (assembly GCF_049059935.1). Classification (NCBI taxonomy): domain Bacteria; kingdom Bacillati; phylum Actinomycetota; class Actinomycetes; order Propionibacteriales; family Nocardioidaceae; genus Solicola; species Solicola agrisoli. The sequence continues at coordinate 77,099 of NZ_JBMGQR010000001.1, forward strand.
GGAAATAGTTCGCTCGGACCGTCTGCGGCAGGGCCAGATAGGGCACCTCGTCGTTGGACTGCACCCCAGAAAGCCTAGGGGTGCGGTCGTTTGTCCGGGGCGAAACGGTTCGCGACACAACGCGGCAGCAGACCAGCGATCTCACCTTGCCGGTCGATCGCAGATCAACCGGTCCCAACACTCACAGCGTGACCACAGGGGAACCCTGACCGGGGCCGCTTCCCCACTTGCCGGCCGAACCTCATGGTCGTCCCGCAGGGGATCCCTGCGAGACGCCGGGGTGCGTGGGCGACTGCCAGGGAAGTGGCGCCGGTAGGCGTTCGTGTCGCGACACGCATTACCTGATCAGTGGCACCTGCCAGCCGGCAATCTCGAGAGGGCTGCTGCGGGTTTCGTCGAGCAAGAGCCAGATGATTCGGTGACCAAACAGCAAGCCGTCACGGCTGCAATGGGCAGCAGCGGCGACTAGGCCCTGGGCGGTCGAAGACTCGCAGCGGGAGAATGTCCCGAAGTTACGCAGAGTGATAGCCAGACCCGTACGGCTCGGATTCCAACCGTAGTCACCGTGCGCGACGTCGTAGAGGCAGTCGTGCGTAGCGTCTAGGTTGTGTCCGTAGTAGTCCGGAAACTCTAGGGCGTTCGCTAGCTCGCGGTGCATGGAGTCTTCATCCCACGTGCCGCACTCGAGGCTCACCAGGTCGTAACCGGTTCGCACGAGTCGCGCCTCGGTGGCGGCGAGCGCATCCGAGTCTGTGAAGCAGACAAGTCCGCCTCCTCTCACGAGATCAAAGTCGGGAGGATGAGTGACGTCTGCGTCCAGGTGGAAGGCGACCACGGAGATCACCGTAACTCCGCCGGTCCGGGCTGGACACGAGGCGGGCGAGGCCCACAAGACGATCGTCACGCGGAACAGTCCGGTGGCGCCGGCACCCCCACTGCAGACGACTTCGGCCTCCACCTCTCCCTCGTCCACAACGACGCCCTAGCCGCTCAGCAGTCGACAGGGCTCGGCTGGGCCGCGGCGCAGAGCTGGACAACGGTGTTACCAGATGCAGCGAGGCGCTTGGCGCGCTGTCGCCTAAACGGTGCTCAGGCGGTTTTGATCGGTGAGGTCTGGGTCCTGCGCCATCAAGACGTCCTCGAACCGTACCCACCCCCGATCCAGGATGAAGTGCATCTCCTCGTGCTTGAGGGGGATCAGCCATGTAACCAGAGCTCCCCCGCCGTCTCGCGCGACGAACTCGGAGAATGAGTCATCAAAATATGCCGGGTGCGCGGCGACCAGTCCGACGAATCCGGACGCCCGCATGTCTGACCCCTGCGTCGCGATCACTTGGCCACTGAGCAGCGAACGGTGCTGGGCAAGCATCCGCATGCCGGTGCCGGCGAGTTGCTCAACAGCAATCTCGTCGCGAAAGCCGTTACGCAGCAGGAAAAGGAGCTCAGTTTGGGTGGTCTCATTGATCTGGTCGTGCCCCAGGCGATGGTCACTCAGCCCGAGTGTCGAGTAGGCGTGGTCGTCGTCGTGTGATCCCCGCGCGTACTTGACGACCTGGAAGGGCAGACGAGCCCCGTTCGGAGTGCTGTTCCAACCCTTCTCGACGACGCCGAGATGCGACTCAAAGTGGCCGACGACGTCGGGCATGCGTTCTCCATTCGAGGTAACGGACCGTGCGGACGCACTGCCAGGCACGAGGCCCAACGCTCCGGTTCGGTGATGCTAGGTGGCGCCGCGCCACCCGCGCACCCTCCAGCAGGTTCGGGGTTGCCTCATAGCGGAACCCCGGCCGGCGCCACTCCCCTGCCGGTCGGGGAAGGCGGCCGCCGTCCCGTAGGGGATCGTCGTGCGGAACGACACCCTGCTGGCCACCGCCCAGGCCACGTCGGCAGAATGCCCTCGCCACCTGCACTGACTTGGAACCGTGTCCCCTGGTCCCGCAAAACGCGCTACAAGCGGCGACCGCTGTCTTCGCCGCGGTCTGTCTCATCTTCTTCGAAGTAGCGGTTCACCCGGCGGTTGTACTGACGTATCGCTAGTGGTCCGATGACACCGAAGCCGACGACCACGACCACCATGCGGAAGATGAACTCCCAGCCCGAATCGCCGTCGGGCTGCCCAGTCTCATTGAAGATCGGGGTGAACAGCGCGACCCCCGCAAGGACCAGCGAGACGGCGAGTCCCAGCCACCCCCACCGCGCATGCCGTCGAACCTCATCATCCGTCCGCTCGCGACCCTCAAACCGGTCAGACCACCGAGTCAGACGCTGGCCAAACACGACAGCCAATACGCCAGTCACTACAGCCGGAATCGCAAACAGCAACGCTTCCGCATTCCAGACCACTCATCCCCCTCAAGTGCATGGTCAGACTACTGAACCTGTCAGCGTACGGCGCAAATACACGACCTTTACTCGAGTCACGCGGAGCAGTCCGGCAAAGACTTCCAGCGGCGCGGGCCCCGTTCGCCATCGGGCTCAACCATCGGCCGGAGCGGGATCCCGCTATGGTCACGCTCGGGGTATGAGCTGGCAGAGTCTTAGTAACAGACGGTGGTGTCAGGCATCTGCTGCTTGATAGCGGCGGCAATCTGGCGGGTTTCGATCTCGAGGTCCGGTCGGTGATGCGGGTGGGCGGCGGACTCCCAGGCGCCGTTCCACACGCGAATGCGCTTCTTGAGGTCGGCCGACAGGTCAAGGTCATCGAGGTCGACGTCGGTCGTGATGGTGGCGTCAGCAGTCGCCAGATCCCAGACGCCATCGGTGAAGACCTCGGGCATGAGCAGGAGGTACGGGGGTCGGGCCGGGTTGAGTTCCTCGACCGAGGCGATGATCGTCGTTGGATGGTCGACGAGGAGTTCCCATCTCGTCTCGCTGGGGCCACCAAGTCCGTTCGATCTGAGAACCCACGCGCGTGCTGCGAAGGTGCCTTCTAGCCAGTAGAGCCCGTCGACCTGCATGGTCGGGCTGCAGTCATCGGTCGCCCATCTACCGACCTCGGTCACAGCCGAGCTGCCGCCGAGCCGAAGGGTGAGCCGAAGAGGTATCCCGGGCACGGGTGAGTCCTGCGCTGGGACGATGAACGTCAGCGCCACTTCGTCGCCGTCGTGTATCCAGCCCTCCAGCCCCGACTCATACAAGTCGATTGGTTGCCCGTCGAGCAGCCACTTGGTCACAGAGCCGTCTGGGATGGCATTCAGAGGCGCACGGGCGCTCGTAGAGAGAACAGAAGTCGGCAGCGTGCCTAGAGGCGGGCAGGCGGAGTCGGGACGCCGCGGCGCTGCGCGGACCAGGCCGGCTTGTCGTCAGGCATGCGGCCATCGTGCACCAGGCAATTGCGTGGGGTGCGTCCTTTAGTCCGCCAAGCACCACTGCACGGGACTAGGACTGCTACCTCGTTGCTATCCCACTGTGGCCACGTCCCATCCCGGGATCGTCACGCGGAGCGTGACCATAGCGGGATCGTCACGCGGAGCGACCCGGTGCAGCATCCTGCTTCTAGAACGGGACTGTGCAGAGTCCGCTCTCGATGGCGATGAGTGCGAGGATCGGGCTCATGCCTCTCATGCACGGCTTGCGAGGGTTCTTCTTATCGGCCAAGCCCTGGCAAATCGCCGTAGTGACGGCTTTGATCGCGGCCGTGATCGCCGCGGCACTCGGTCGCTTTGTGATGGGAGAGAGTTGGGGCGAATCGCTGCGGTTCGCTGGCATCTTCTTCGTGATCATGGCCGTCATCTGGACGGTTCGGGAACGTTGGCGCCAGCAAGCCTGAGGCGCCCTCATATGAGAATCACGTGGGTAAGCACCCAGTTGTCGATCGTCACGCGGGCGGGTCCCGTGCGGGACGTCGGCTCAGCGGCGCGCGTCTCAGATGCCGTCCGGGTCGTCGATCAGGCGGCACGGTCCGACCGCGCCGTCGGCGATGCCGATGGAGCCGGCCGAGCCGTTCGTGATCGAGGAGACCGCGATCACGAGCGTCTTGCCATCTTCCACGTCGCGCAGGTCGAGCTTGACGTCGATGCCGTTCCCGCCCACTGAATACTCCGAGCGGCTCCGATAGGACTCGTCCGCCGACTCCTTGTATCGCCCAGGCGCGCACTTCTTACCCTCGCCCAGGTAACTGATGTCAGCGTTGACACCTTCATCCTCGAGTGCTCGTTCTAGTCCCGCGGCGTCTTCCAACCGGTTGACCTTGACCTCGACGATCCCGCCGGCTCTGGCGTCGACGGCGAACGCGGGCGCGCTCCCCACGGTCATGACGGCGACAGTCCCGCAGAGCATGGCAACGAAGGTCGCCGCGATGGTCTGAGGCCAGTAGCGCCAAGACCGTGTGGTCCGGTGAGTACTGCGATTCTCCACCTCCAGCCGCAACTCCCCCAGAAGTTGAGCCTCAAAGGAATCCAGTTCTGACCTCATGCTTCATTCCTTCCGGGGTCGTTGATTCTCGCCAGCGCTGTTCCACCCTTGCTCAGCGCCTGATGCGCCCGGTGGAGCCGAACTCGAGGCGTCCCCGGTTTGATCCGTAGCACCGCGGCAGCCTCAGCCACACTCAGTTCGTCCAGGACCACCAGCTCGAACACCGCACGGGGGCCCGCGCTCAACGTGTCGAGCCGTCGGTACAGGTCCCGAGCCTGCCGTTGGGCATCGAGCCGGGCGGTCGCGTTCTCGATCGCATCGGGCTGCAGGTCACGACGGCGGCCGGCCCTGTCGGTCGCACGAGTGCGCCGGGATCGCTGCCGATGCTCCATCAAGACGGTGTTGCGGGCGATCCCGAAGACCCACGCTCGCACAGAACCGCTGCTCGGGTCGAAGCGCCCCGCTGACTCGATTACGGCCAGGAACGTGTCGGCGACCAAGTCGGCAGCGGTGTGCGGATCGTCGACGCGTCGTGCCACGAACCGCTCGACAGCACCCAGATGCTCCCGGTAGAAGCGCTCGAACGTGTCCGGATCGGTCCCGATCTGCTGCACGTCCTTGTTGGCAGTCACACCAGTACTTTGCCGAAGCCAGCCGCTGCGTTACATCTGGTCGACCACAGTGCACATCTTTTGGAAGCCGCTACTTGATGGTCCCGACAACCGATCCTCTGGCGGACTCGCGACATCATTACCACCGTCAGCCGCAGGGAGGATTCGGTCCAGGTCACTCGCTTCTACGGATACGTCAGTCTCATCCTGCTGCCGATCGCGCTCAACTCCTGATCCTCGGCACGACCGCTCCGACCCCGGAGTGTCGTGGGAGCCGCTGTGATGTTCTTGATCAGAGGGCCAACGGCCTATCTGTGTCTGCGGAGCCGCCACTAGCGCGCACCCGCCCCGGCAGCTGCCCGGCTCGTCCCGAACCCACCCATCGGCTGGCAACGTTGGTCCGGTAGTCGGAAGGCCAACGGTCAAACTGCGTAGTTAGCGAATGACGTACCTCTGGAACACCGGCAGAGTGGTCGTGTGGTCCTCAAGGTCAATGCCGAGTTCGGCTAGTGACCGGTCCGCCCTACCCCCGCCGCCGGTGACGCGATCACCCAGGCCCACGACCCGGCCATTCAAGACCCGCAGGGCCAAGGGGACCTCGGACACAAGGGTCACACCCGCGGGCAACCACAGGACTGTAGACCCCACCCCCAGATAGCCGTCGACATCGACCAGGACGCCGTCCAGCCCCGCCTGCATTCCTCCAGCCATTGGTGGGGCTACGAGAACTCGCATACCCGACCCGACTACCACGCAGGTTGCCCCATGGACGCCCAGGCCGATCCCGTCGTTGGGATCAACAAGCGCAAGGTCGTCCTCGGGCACCGGCATGCGAATGACACTAGCCGTGGCCGAGATCGCGGATGCCTGTCCCACGCGGGAACCCTTACCGGCACACCCTCCTATGGATCACGGCTCAAAACAGGTAATCGGCCGGCAAGTCCGGTGTCGTCGAGGCGACCAGTTCGTACTGGCCGTAGACCAGATGCCGCTCTCGCTTCAACTGTTCGAGCACGCCACGGACCTGCTCTACAGCTTGGTCGACGTAACCGCCATAGAGCACGCTGACCATCTCGTTCCACTGCTCTCGGCTGAGCCAAATATCCACGGTAATGGACTTGCCGGCGACGTCGGCAAACGTCAGCTTGAGATGCCCCGGGCGGATCTCGGTAACGCAACCAATCCTGCCCAGTTGACTCAGCAACACACCCCACTGATTCACGTCGTCCACCTCCTTGATCGACCAGCCGCTGCGACTTCACACAGTCCGCGCGTGAGCACCTTCGAAACGACTTTGCCGGAGTTACTCCGCACCGGTCGCCGAGCAGTATGTGTCGTTCCGCGGGGGACGTGGTGGCTAATAGGTAGCAGAGTGCCGTCAGAGGGTCAGAAGCACGACTTCTCGCCCTGAGGGAGCAACTCGAGCGTGCTGCCCAAGCGCGACCTGTACGCCCGCCCCTGGTCGTCGTGATACTCGACCTCGATCGACTCGAAGCTCGCTGCGCCGGCGCCATCCAGCCGCAGCCCCACTGCCAGCGCGTACGACTGCCGCTCATCGTCGTGCGGAGGGACCACGGCACCCGGGGCGGCCTCGAACGTCCTGCCCACCGCCTGCTGGTTGGCCTTTTGGCCAGTAGGAGGAAAGCCCGACGTGACGCCCGGCAGTAGGAAGTAGCCGTCGTACTTGGCCACCTCGAAAACGCCGGCCTCGGTCAACCGCAGCCCCCTCGGCTTGACCAGCTGCACGTGGTCCAGCGTCAAGTCGCCACCGGTGTCGTTGGACAGCCCGTACGACGAGGACGTGAGAACTGATCCGTCGGGCCGCGGCGTGCACGTCTTGCCCGCCCCACCGTCCTCGACACCGAAGCCCCACGGCTGGTCCTCACCGGTGCGGTAGTACCCGTCGAACGGGCCCGTCCACGGCGAGCACGCCGAAATCAGCACGGCTGTGAAGCCTGCGCCCACCGCGCGCATCAACAGTGAACGGTGATGAACACGCGCCGAGGAGTGAGTCACGAACGGCATTCTGCCCGCCCGATCAGGGGCCACATCAGCAAAACAGCCTTCTGCGCCCACGTCGTTGCCCCCAGCGACGCATACGCCGGCCGGACCGGATTCATCACACGGGCGACTTGCCGGGTTGGCGTCCCCGGGCGATCGCAGAGGTCCGAGACCTCGTCACACCGGGCGCCCTCGACGGGCTACTCCTGCTCAGCAGCGACGTGCACACCAGCTTCGCGGCACTCCGAGCCGCCAGCATCGAAATCACCCAAGAGCCAGTTCAGCAGCCCTACGGCGCCGACTTCGGCATCGGCGACCCGTTCGGCAACCACATCCACATCAGCCAGCCCAACACCGGGTCGCCTGAGAAGATGCAGCGCGCACACGAGGGCGCCGGCGCCTGACTCCTCTACTGCCCGCCGTGACCTCTCGCGGAGCATGACCACAGCGGGAACCCCTGCCGGGCACTTCGACGCTGATGGCGGCCCCGGATCCGTTGGTCCCGCCTAGGTATCGGATACGGGCAGTCGTGACACCCCTCAGCGGGTCACGCCGGTGAGAGCGCGTTGTCGATCGATGGCCCGGTAGACCGTCGAACGACTGATGCTGAACAGGTCCGCCAGCTCGGCGGTGGTGTACTCACCGGTCTGCGTCGCGAGACCAGATGTCGACCAAGCACCCGCAACGCCACGTGCACGGCAGGGATCGCGCGCCCGAGACGGTCTCGACGACCGCTGCGCCCGCGGCTGCGCCGACGGCGGCTGGAGCTTGACGGATGGATGCGAAGAGTTCACGAAGCACCGAGCGGAGTCGGGAGTTCTACGGGCTCCGGGTGCGCTCACTGAGACCCGGCCGTCGTGGCCCACCCCGCGCGCCGAAACCCCTGCTCGCGGCGCATGCGCTCAGCGAGGTGGTGCTGAACACCGCCGGACAAGGGCCCGCCGGGGTTATGTTGCCGTCATGCTGATGAAGCCCCTCCTGACGGCATGTCTCGCTGTGGCGGTTGCTCTCGTGACGCCCATCGCGCCGACGGCCGCCGGTCCGCAGCCGCGGAAGGCTCGTTGCGACGTGCGTGTCGAGCCCGGGGCGAACCTGCCGCGCGCGGTAGCGCGTGCCGACCGTGGCGACCGGATCTGTCTGTCCGCGGGCACGTACCGGCTGACCCGGCCGATCCGTCCGCGCGCGGGCCAGACCATCGTGGGCTCGAAGGCGGTGCTCGACGGGTCACGCATCCTGCGCGGTTTCGTCAAGCAGCCAGACGGCTGGGCCGTCCGCGGTCAACGACAGCAGGGCGAGCGCAACGGCGAATGTCTAAAGGGGAAGGCCTGCACCTACCCCGACGACGTGGTCCGCGACGGCAAGCCCCTGCGCCGCGTGCTCAAGCGCTCGCAGCTCGGGCCCGGACGCTACTGGTTCGACTACAAGCGCAACACCATCCACGTCGGCGACGACCCCCGCGGACATCGTCTCCGGGCGCTCGTGTCCTCGGGCGCGATCGTCTCCCGCAACGGCGCCGCGGGCGCGAACGTCACGGTGTCCGGGCTGACCGTCCAGCGTTTCGCCACCCGCGCGCAGCACGGCGCCATCGAGACGACCGCACCCGGCTGGACCATCAGAGGCACGACCGTGCGTGACAACCACGGCGCCGGCATCACCACCCAGGGCCACGCCCGGATCGTCCGCAACCGGGTGCTGCGCAACGGCCAGCTCGGCATCGGTGGCACCGGCGACCACACGCTCGTCTCGCACAACGTCATCGCCGGCAACGGCCGTGGAGGCTTCGACCCGGCCTGGGAGGCCGGCGGCGCCAAGTGGGCGGTGACCGACCACCTCACCGTCGTCGGCAACCGGGTCACGCGCAACACCGGCCCCGGCCTGTGGACCGACATCGACGCCCAGCACACCACCTACTCCCGCAACGTCGTCCGCGACAACACGTGGATGGGGATCTTCCACGAGATCAGTGCCGACGCCATCATCAGCGGCAACACCGTCACCGGCAACGGCCACGGCTTCGACGCCTGGCTCTGGGGCTCGGGCATCCTGGTCGCCGCCTCGCACGACGTCAGAATCAGCAGCAACCGGCTCGCCGACAACGCCCAAGGCATCGGACTCATCCAACAGGACCGCGGTATCAGCGACGTCGACGGGCGTCCGCGCGTGCTGCACAACCTCGCGATCACAGGAAACCGGGTGGCGATGGCGCGCGGGGACTCCGGCATGGTCCAAAGCGACGGCAACGGCTTCGTCTTCGACGACCCCACCATCACCTGGTCGGGCAACGTCTGGACCCAGCGCGACCGCGACCCCTTCGCCTGGAACGACACCAACCTCACGCTCGCCCAGTGGCGCGCACTCGGCCACGACAACTGAGCCGCGACCGCTGGTCGCGACGCGACGCTTCCGTCCCGCGGAGGATCCCCGACCGGTGATTCGGTCTGTGTTGATCTGCGCAGCGGCTTCCTGATTTGACCGCGTCTGTCCATGGTGGCTGCGAACATGGGGCCGATGAGTGTTGATGCCTGTCTCGACGCGGTCCGTCGACTTGCCAACGTCGTTGATGTCCCCGGTGCGCCCACCACATTGAGGCTCGAGCAGGTTAATTCGACTGCCGATGGCTTCAAGTTGAGGTGGTCGTGCTTCGACCCGATCGCGTGGGCGAACCGCGACCTGCCGAGCAAGGAGCAGGCACGGATGAGAGGGACCGTCCGTGTCGGGCTCAAGGTGGGAGACCCTGAGACGACCGCACGGGCGTGGTGGGCACGAACGCAGCTCGCAGCTGCGCGCCGGTACGCCCGGCACCTCGACGCCGACTGGGAACCAGGCGTGCCCTGGGTGAACCGCACCTGGACCATCGACGAGGCCTGGAAGGCACTCACCGAATATCTGACGGGCCCCCGAAGACGGGTACACACCGAGGAAGACGGCGTCCACGTCAGCTTCGACGACCCGGACCGACTCGACGAGGTCTACGAGTTCAAGCCCCGCGAGTGGGCCGCATACCTGCGCGAGTTCACCTCAACCACCCTGGGGCCGCTCGAACCAGGCCAGGTCGGCGACTCCGAGATCGTCCCCGCGGCCATTCCCCTGATCGACGGGCTGCCACTGTTCGTGACCGATGAGCTCAGCGAGATGATGGGGTCGAAAGGCCCCGCGGTGACGTTGGTCGACGGACGAATCGTTCGGGCCCCGCACCGACCGCTGTGGTCCCGGCCGTTGCCGGCGCCGACAGAGCGCCCGACCCTGCGCGGTGACCTGCAGATCGTGATCGACACATCGCGGCCCGACGACCCAACGGTGCGACTTCTGGTCGACGGTTTCGACGTCCTCGACCCTGAGCGTTTCGACACCGGCTACGACCCCGACAGCCTGCTAGGCACCGGCGATCTTGTGCCCACCGATCCCCCACACCGTGTCGGGCTCTATCACTGCAAGTGCGACACGCTCTTCTGCGAGAGCATCGCGGGCATCATCGTGCGCCGAGGCGACCGGATCGAGTGGACAGACTTCCGTTCGCTGACCGGGCAGTACGACGACAACCCCACATCCATCGACGGGTTGACCGATCCCTACGCCACCGACACCGACGGGACCTTCGAGCCGTCCGCACTCGACCTGCCGACCATCTCCTTCGACGCCAACCAGTACCTCGCCGAAGTCGCGCGCGCGACCGCCGACCGCGCCTGGGAAACGCCCATCAGGGCCCTCTGCCGGTTGGTCATGACGGCCCGGCCCCCATGGCACCTGTGGACCGGCCGCTCCGAGGACGAGCTGACCGTCGACACCAACGCCACCCGCGACTCCCGCGGAGTCCTGCGCGTCCCTCCAGGAAACCCCGAACAACTCGCGGCGTCGCTCATCGAGCTTCTCGACGCCGGCCACCACCCACGCACCATCGCCGAGCAGAGCCTCTGGCATTAACCCCACCCATCCGCACCGCGCGGTCTCAAGAGCTCTACTGAGCTGCACCTGGAACCCCACGGTGCACAGGATCGTGTGGCCCCTACGCGGCACGCGACGTTTGCGGGATCGGAACCGATCGTTGTCCCGAAGAGCTGCACCCGAGTTCGCGGGTTCACGCATAGCCAAGCGCAGCGCTCCTTTCAGTCGTGACGCTCGTCGACGGGGACGAAACCCCATTCGAGGGTGATCGTTCCCGACACGCCGCGATAGGAGTACGTGCAGGACGGTTCGAGGAACGATCCACCTAGTGACCATCCGGCCGACCCCTGGTACTCACCATCGGGTCCATCGAGCTCAGCGATGAGCCTGGACGAGGCTTCGTCGCACTGACGGTTCAACTCCTCCTCGCGACCAAGCGTGACAAGTGCGAAGACGAAGAGCAGACCCGCAGCAATCACCAAGGTGAGCAGCGCAGACAGCACCGGAGCGACGACCAGCAGCCGCATAGCCACCCCCGCGGGCGTCAGCGGTCGTAGGGTCGAAGCCGGCCGCGCTGGGTCGTCCGCCATACGCGCATCACCTGAAGCCTCGTTCCGATCCGCCGGGGCGCTCGCCCCCCAGCGGGGTGCCGAGGCGCGAGAGATCAGCCACGGCGGGTGGAGATGAAGCCGACGCCGTCTTTACCGAGCCCGTCGGACTCGATCATGTCGTCACCGTGACCTCGGGCCGCGCGAGGCACCGCGCGCCCACCGAGATCGCCGGCGTCAATCGACTGCACGCTGGTCTGCATGATCCGGCCCCGCTCGCTCAGGCAACTCTGCGGGACGACGAAACGCGCAAACCCACGACGACCCTGATCCCATCGGACCGACAACCGCGGGCAATCCACTGCGTGGTCACGCTCGGCTTCTGCCGGGAACACACGCAGCTGCACCATGTAACTGCGCTTGCCCGTCGGCAGGCTGTACACGAAGTAGTAGTCGCCACGGCGCGGCGTGAGGTCGACCAAAACGGCGGTACGACGTGGCTGGACAGTACGCAGTCGCACCGTCACCGCAAGGTTCTCGGCATTGTCCTGGACCTTCACCGAACTGATGTCGATCCGGCGAGGGACCTCACCGACCCCGTCCTTGCGCGCCTTGGTCTGCGCAGCAGAGGGACCCGCACTGAGACCGACCACCAACACGGCCAACACAATCGACACCAGCACACGACGCACGAGCACCCTCCCCCTCAGACTCACAATCGCCAGCAGGCTATGGCCGACCCGGGCTCGGCGTCCCGCGAACACCAAACCCACCACCGGGCACACACCCTGCGGAGTCGCGCCCCAACATCGGGGCCACGCCACGCGCGCGAGGCCGGACGTCCACCCGCAGTCGCCACTAGCCGCCAGCTCTTCGCAGGCATTCATCACGCGGAGCGTGAGCACAGCGGGGTCCCGCCGCGGAACCGGACTGTCGCGTCTTGCCGAGGCATCGAGTGTTGCCCGGTCGAGGTGCTGGGCGTGGACCGCCCATTCGCAGGACGGCGGTGTCAGCCTCGTCGGGTCGTGATGGTCGACGTCTCGTCCGTCAAGTCCTCGATGCTGCTTGGCTCGTCGCCCCGACGGGCAATGTTTGAGAACACGGCGCCACCGAAGTCCTGCTTGTCGTAGGAGAACGCCGACGTCTCGACCCTTCCTGCGGCAGCACCCAGACACGACTGGGGCATCACGAAGCGGAAGTAGCCTCGCTTACCTGTCTTGACCGTGGTCTGCAGACCTGGGCACTGGACGCGACTCGGACGACCAGCCTCGGGGTCGCTGGGAAGCAGCAGCGCGGTGGTCTTGTACCGACCACCAGCAACTGGCACCGACTCAACGATGAAGACGGGCGCATCGGACTCAAAGTTCTTCGAGACTCCGACCGTGGCGATCGTCTGTCGCTTAACCACGTTCGCCATCCGCACCGTGACCGCGAACTTCGCCGCGTTGTTCTGCACCTTCACGCTACGGATATCGACCCGACTCGGAGCGTCACCGGCCTTATCCTTCCGGGTCTTGGTCTGCGCAGACGCAGGTGCTCCGGCCAGCCCAACAACCACACCAGCCGCCACGAACGCGATCAGCACCCTACGAATCATCAAGACCATCCCCCGTCGATATCAGCGCCCTCTGCGCTCATCTGACGCGAACACTAGGTGCTGAGCAGACGCAACACGGCAGAACACACCCGATCCTCAAGACGCGCCGGCTCAAGGACTCACAACGCAACGGCTTATCCCGGCCTCGTCGTGCCCTGGCGCCGCGAGCGCGACCTCTCTGTCGCCTCCGGCCCGGCTGATACCTGCGGTGGCCGAGCAGGGCGCCTGTCACCTCAGATCAGCTCTACCCGTTGTTCGACTTCTTGGCGTAGTCGAAGCTGAACGACCACCATCCGTCGCCGAAGCGGGAGAAGCACCGCTGGACGTTCGTCGGGGTGTACCCGTAGCTGCGGTACTGCCCCAGCGTCTTACTTAACGTGCTCTCGCACGCCGCGTACCCGTACACGGTCCGGTTGTAGCTCGCCGCGTGAGCCGGAGTTGCGATCCCCACACCCAGGCCAGTCGCAAGGATGCCCGCGGCCGCTACGCTGCTCAATCTTTTCTTCATGCCAGCTCCCCCGTTTCTTGTTGCCGCCACCTCGGCGCTGACACAGACACTAAAGGCGTGCGGGGTCACCTAGTCGCGGGCGAGGCTCATTCGCTTGGGCTAATGGGGCCGCTGCGCAACCGGCGCTTCATTGAAGTTCTTACCGCACGGGTCGCGCCACTCTGAGTCAGCAGCCCCTTCACTCAGCTCCGCGCTACGCACCCCTCCTACACCTCTGGCGTGCCGATCAGCGATCGCCGAACGGCAAAGGCACGGCCCCCGGAGCGTCCAACCGCGGACCCTAACCCAAATCGACTGCCTCACCCGAGGCGGTAATCAGCCACCCACCCGACGAACGCGCGAGATCCACGACACCTGCCCCGTTGAGGTACGTGGAGTCGTCGTCACCGAACGGGTCTTTCAAGTTCTGCCCGACGCGAGAGATGTCCACCCGCGCCCGATCGACGGACTGGCTCAGCATGGCGGACCGAGGCACATTCGGTGACAGGTACTTGGGATCGGCGCCTAGTTTGCTCTCCAAGTATTCGGCGCAGGGCCGATCGGGGGTGTTCTGGTCCTCGAACCGGTCATCGACCAGCTTGCAAGCCTCGCCCGGCTCGCTATTGCTCAAGGACGCGTAGAAGTTGAACACAGCCAGTCGTGCGCTCCCGTTCAGATCACCCGTCTGAGCTGGCTGGTCAACGATCGGATCACGCCTACCCTGCTCGGCACAACCTGCAGCACCGAACATCAACACTGCGGCGGCCAGCCCAGCCAGGTCACGCCTCATCTAAACCGCCGTTCCCCATCGAACCCGCTTAACGGTAAACCTGGAACCTAGGCTGACACAGCAGTTTGGAGGACGACTCCGACGGTTACTGCCGGAACTTCACGCAGAGCGTGACCCGTAGTGCGGGAACCTCGACCGGCACCACTCCCCCAGTTTTCGTCAGTGGTCGGCGACGTCCCGCAGGGATAGGCTCGCGGAGCGACCCGATGCGGGATCCCGACGCGCTTCGCAAGAAATGCTTCTCGACGCAACATGTCTACGCTGTGGTCACTGCGCAGGCCGCGCCGACTTGGTCAGTCGCTCGACTCCGAAGCGTCAGCCGCTGCCTCGTCCGTTGCGCCCGCGTCGGGCGCCGGATCCGCAGTGCGAGTCTCGGGAGGCATCCCCATGAGGAGCTCTCGGAAAAGGACCCGGAAGCTCGGCGGCAGGTCTCCCGCGCCCACCAGGAAGGTCAGAACGTCACACGCGAGCTTCGCGGCGACCGGATCGAAGTCGTCGCCGAATGCCTCTGCCAGGTTGGGACGACGCTTGACGGCCACCCCCGCGGCCAACACCTCGAGATAGCGCATGCCTCCGTGCAGCCGGCCTGGCGCGATGAAGTATCGCCCGAACACCTCCACGAGGGTCCTGAAGTACTCAGGCAGCAGCGCCCGCTGGCTGCCGGCAATCTCAGCAAACGTCTTGGCCAGAGCTTCTTTCTCGCGCTTCGCCTGTTGGCCGCCCAGGAAGTACTCCTCGAACCTCGGCGCGATTTCGTTCGCCCCAGTGGTGGCCACATACGACACTGCTCGCGTTAGCGTGAACAGGTACAGCCAAGCCAGATCCAGCAGCAGGGCGACGTGAACAGGGTTCTCACTCGATAGGCCCTTCGCCCGCGCGAGGGTCGCCGGCAGAGCACTGAGATTTCGATACGAGTCAGTTGCCCACGCGTCGTACCGGAGGGCCTCAGCCAGCGGCTTGAGCTTCTTGTCGAGCGTCGTGACCTTCGACTGGAACTCGTGATGCGCGGCAGGATTGAAGAGTCGATCGATGGCGGCATGACTCTTTGCCCCCGAGTTGTGAACACGCAACAGGATGTCGAGATCTGCGCTGGTGAGGGTTCCGAGATCCAGTCGTTGAGCAAGCACCCGCGCCGCTTCCGTAACGCCTGAGGTACGCAGCAGCCAAGCACGGTCGGGAGCGAAGAGGTCTGAGACTCCTCGAAGCCAGAACATCCGTTCCGTGGTCCTCGAGGTCGAAGTCTTGCAGTCGAAGATCTCGATGCGGTGCTGAGAGTTCGGAGCCGGGAAGGTGCCGAGCACATCGAGGTCGGTGAACTCCTGATACCGACTACCGGCCCGCTCCCGATCTACGGCCGTGCGCAATGGCACGTTCAGCCGGGTGGCTCCGCCCTGCTCCCACACGAGACGTCGAGCAAGGAGCTTGAGCTCAAGGTCCTTCTCGCTCATCCGAGCGGCCCCCTTCCCATCAGTTGTTCGAACGCCCGGCTCAACCGAGCCTCATCCACCGCGCGCGTCCGCTGCAACTTCGCTGAGGTCTGCAGCGGCTTGAGGGCCTGAGCGTCGAGATTCAAGAGGTTCTGAACGTCACTCGTTGCCTGTCGCCCGTCAACGATCTCCTGGGCCGCAAGCAGAGAACGCGCCACGCTCATCGCCTCCCGGTTCTCCTGCGTACTGATGAACTCCACCCGCTTCCACGACCCCCAGGGCTTCGTGTCCGGGAGGAACTGAACCACACCCTGGTCCCGCATCAGCTTGTACTGCCGCTCATGGGATCCATGTTCTGACAGCTCACCGCTACCCACCAGCCGGTCGATGATGGCGATGGCACTACGCGTGTTCGTGGCTCCTCCGAAGGTCTGCCCGCAACGGACGCACGCCACGATCGCCAGCGCCTTGTCCATCACCATCTTTCGCACGGTCAGCAACTCACGATCCACCGTGTAGGGCACGGACGCGAAGGCACGAGTGGTCCCATCCGGAATCGTGACCGCGGGTGCAGTGATGAGGCCCATGGAGACCGCGTCACGCAACACCGCGTCTCCATCGCCCACCGGCAATCCTTGATAGGAGTGGATGCGGTGGAGCGCCTCAGCCAGTTCACCGGGACCGTGATCGATCAGCACGTCGGACATCGCCCCGGGGTTCTCGAAGGCCGAGAAGGGCGAGTACAGGATCTGCCCATTCTTCGTTTCCAGCTTCTTAAACACCGACGTGCCAGCCCCAACAGCGAACACCTCGTCCGCGTCGCGACTGCCGAAGCCCAGTTCGTCGTAGAGGCCCTCGACGGGCATCGGGCCGGCCGCCAGCCGATGCACAACGGCAACCAGACCCTCCTCGACTTGGCGCGGACCCCGGTCGCGCCACACTCCACCGAGGTCCTCGTACAAGTCGTGGAAAACCGGAATCCGCTCAGTGATTCGGACGATCTCACCGTGCCGGTCGCGATCGAGGTCGACCAGGTCGGCCTCGGCAAGTGCCTCCAGCGCCACCGGCAGCTGGAACGACCCGATGTCCAGCGTGTCCGCAGCAACCGTGGCCAACGCGTCCATCTGGTCGACGATGTTGCGGCCCTTGATCAGACCCGCGATGTCTGCCGCCATCCCCACCAGGCGCGTGTTCTTCAGCGGCGACACCAGCCCAGAGTTGGGGTCCACCGTCCTCATGCCCAGAGTCGCATCCTGGCACCTCAGTCCCTCCTCGAACGCCTCCAAGACTGATCCCAACCTTCATGCCCGACGACACTTGCCCGGCACAGTCTAGACCAACTTGAAAATAAGGTGCTCATGAGATGTACTTGTCGTACTACTTAGGAGTATTCATGACTTCTGCTGTCGCCCTCCCCCTTTTGCCTCTGGCTTCTCCCACTGAGGCCAATCGCGCCGAGCTCTTCCACTTTGCCCAAGAGCACGGGGCGTTCCTTGCGTTCCAAGACGGCAACCCCGAGCCAGTAGTGACGGTCTTGCGCGACCGCGCTGCCGACCTGCAGCAGACGGCTCACCAGGTGCCTGATTCGGGCTACCTACGCGGCTACCTCGACGCGCTTCGCTTGGTTCTGCGGGGGTTCCTCGACGGCATGGAGCGTCAGCACCAGGCCGAGAAGGTTGCTGACACGATCGACAGTGCCCGGTACCGAATCTTGCGACTCCTCGCAGTCACCCCACGCCGTCGAGCACAGCTGCCCGAGCTGACCGGGCTTTCGGACTCACACATCTCCAGGGTTCTGGCAGCCCTGTCGAACGAGGGCCTCGTCGGCAAGACCAAGGCACCCTTGGGACTAGATGCCCGCGCCGTACTTTGGAGGGCAACTGTTGCCGGCGAGGAGCTCGTCGCCCAGACGGCACGCTTCGGCCTTCATCCCGACGTGGACGCAGACGCTGCCTCAGATGAGGCTCTAAACCGTGCCAATCAACTCGCCGCGAGGTCCATGCTGGCCGACGCAAGGAGCGCACGGCGAAAGCTGTGGGAAGGTGAAAAGCTTCCCGACTCCGAAGAATCTCCTCCCGAGGCCGTGCGAAAGGCGCACCTTACTCGCTTGCGCCGCGTGCTCGACTCCGATGTGGCTGAGTTCGATAAGTGGTTGGCGCTCGAAGTCACCGGGGAGCTCCTAACCGCCACGCGGCTAAGTGGCGGAACCCTCGAGGACCAGGAGACGCTTGAACGTCGCTTGGAGGAACGGAGCGGACAGTCGCCGATCGGCCACTTTGCCGCAGGTTTGCTGGCCTTCCACCTCGGCAAGCGCTCCCAAGGCGACGCGCACGGCACGCACACCACGGCGTTGGATTACTTCGATGACGCCGAGGCGCATTTCCGAGTGGTCGAGGGACACCGGATCGCAGGGGTTCTAGCGGCGGAGGCGTGGAACAGACTCGCCGCAGGAGACGCCCACAGGCGTGCGGGCAACATTGCGGGAGCGTTGAAGTGGACGCAACGAGCATTCGAATCCGCCAAAGAGGCCGAAGAGCCCTACGCCGTGCTCAAGAGCGGCATCACCCTCGGCCTGCTACACCGAACTGCCGGCGAGCCCGACAGGTGCATACATCTCCTTGGCGGCATCCGAAACCTGGCCATTGAGCACGGCTACACCACGTTGGCGGCGCAGTGCGACTTTCACGTGGGCGAAGCAAGCCGCTACAAGGGGGCACTGGGCGAGGCAGGGGTTCTGCTGCGGGCCGCGGTAGAAGTCTTGGCGGATCGGGATCCAAAGACTCACGCGTTCGCCCTTTCGGCCTTGGGTGCATGGGCGTTCGACACGGCAGCTAGCGAAGAGGGCGTCTCCCGACAACGAGATCTACGTCAGTGCCGCGACACGCTGCGCCAAGCGCTGGACGCTGCCGAGAGGACCGTCCTGCCTGACGCTCAGGCGCTGTGCCTTCGCCGTCTTGGATTGGTTGAGGCCGTATTAGGCAATCAGAGCGACGCCAAGGTGGCGGTGGGCGAGGCACTGGAGCTGTACTCGAGTCAGCGGGTCATGAGCCGCATTGGTCAAGTGGAGTGTCATGCGACCTTAGCGCGAATGACCGCAGACCCAACTGAGGTCCGGGCCGCGTCAGGTGCGCTGGGGGACTTGGCTCGCGGGAGCGTCTGGCTCGTTGGCCCGAGGGGACCCAAGTCTGACGCCTTCGCGCTTTCCGGCCACTCGCTGCGATTGGTGGACCGCTGGGTCTATGAAAATCTCAAAGGCGCCGTATCCATCACCCACGATGACGAGCAGCTGCAGATGGTCAGGACGAAGCTGCCCGAAGCCTGGAAGTCGCTGTACACGGTGGGCTTGGCCGGCGGACTTCAAGTACAGGCCGGCCGGTCACCCATGGGCAAGGAACCACTCGTGCTCACCGCGTGACCGCCTCCCAAGCGGACTCAGAACCGCTTCCGTCCTGCTTCCAGCCGGTGTGCCGCAGTCCTGGTGGGACGTCGGTTTCGGGGCGGCTCTGCACAGTCTCGCCGGGGAAGCAGAAGAGGGTCGTGGGGACGCTGGAGCTACTCACCGGGTCGTTGGCCCAGACGACGAGCCCCTGATTGCGAATGCTGACGTCGTCGAGTGATGTCTTGAAGTACCCGATCTTCGGAGTCAGCGAGGACACGAGCACCAGGTTTGCATAGGAGTTGCGGAGCAGTTCCGGCACCACATCGGGGTTGACGTCGGCACAGATCAGGGTGGCAACAGTCCACCTTCTCGAGTACACGAGGGTGAGGCGGGTGCCGGGGTCGATCGCCTCGGGGGGTAGGGGGTGCGTTGAACCACCTCCGCCGAAGGGCTGCAGTTTGTCGTGAACCGCCACCACATCGCCGTCAAGGAATAGCTGAGCGCGGTTGCGCTGCTTGGAGTCGACTTCTTGATGTTGGGAGCCAGCGAAGACGAGTCGGGGTGAGTCCGTCGGGGCCCAGTTCGTGCAGCCATTGAGTTCGGGAATCACGGCCACTGATGCGCCCGCCGCAGCAGCGCGGGCTAGGAGTTCGTCGGTTCGATCGCGTGCATGAACCTCGTCTTCGGGACCGAAACCGAAGGAGGCTCCGTCTGGGGTCTGCGTGCCTTGAGCGCGGCGGTCGCCTGGCCCGAGCGGAAGGACCGTGGCGCAGGCCGGAAGCTGGCCCAGCGCGCGGTCGAGCTGATCCGCGTGATCCACGACCACCGCGACTTTGAACGGGCAACCCGCTGGGTAGCGAAAGAGGACGAACTGCGGCGGGAACTCAGGCGTCGGCGAGATCCCCAGCGCCCTCCGCTCACGACGAGGTCCCATGCTCGGTCGAGCACCATGGGCTTCCTCGTAGCCGGTCATCAGCTGCGCCTGCGGAAGGGGAATCAGGTCTCCGTCGATCACTTCGGGGATTGGGCGTGTCTCGAATTCGTGGCGAATCAAGTCGGCCCAGGCTGCGTCGATCGATGCGGCCAGCACGTAGGCGCGGGCGCACGGCGACAGCAGCAACGCTTCGTCATTGATCCGCCGGACTACAGGCTCGACGGCGGCTGGGAACAGTGTGGCTGTCAAATCCTCGAGGCATCGACGAATCAAGGTGGCGACGAGGTGGCGTGTGCCCCCGTCGCTGAGGTCGACGTGCAGTTCGACGGGGTCACGCTGACTTGCGCTGTGGGCTGCGCGCAGGAGTGTTCCTGGCGTGGTGGCATGTGGTGAAGGGTCGCTGCTCAGGTCCTCCCAGCGATGCTCCGCCATTCGACTCCCACAGCCTCGTGAACCGGCTCCCTTTGGCCGCGACAAGAGCAGATAGTCAAAGTCGTGTTGACGCGGCTGTCAATGCTTCGCAGTCAAGGTGGCCCAATCTTGCCCTAGAAGGCGAAATTGCCGGCAGGGCGGCAGCGGAGGCCTTGGCCAGGACTACGGCCGTTTCCTGGTTGCTGGGGTTCAGAGGAAGTGGACCCGTACATCACCAAGACCCCTGCGCGCTATCGGTGACTTGTCGCCGGCTCACGGCTCTTGATGACGATTGGACTCGGCCACGAAATGGTCAACGAGGACCTGCCAATTGAGTCCCTCGTTCGAGATCTCGACGAACTCGGGCGGCCCCGGCTCATTGGCACTCCTGGTGTTGTGCCAACGTTCGAGGGCGTTGAGCGTCACGGTCGGTGGGGTGTCCGCATGCTGCCGGGTGAAGTTGGGTCGAAGTTGCACGATCCGCCAACGCGACACGCCGTCGTCGGAAGGATCGGGTTGGGCATAGATGTTTGCGATCGGAGTTGACGAGGACTGGTTGACCCGCTGAAAGCTCAACGTGCCCACAGCGGTCGCGGCGCACTTGGAATCCGAGGGCGGCGTGTGCAGGGAGAACATCCGGTGGTCGTACAACCCAACTTCGCTCCGATTGGTGTCCTCGTGTCGCCCCCACCCTGATGGGTCAACGCTCCGTACCTGATGGGTCAGTTCGTCCCAGATGCGTCGTAGCTGGTCGAGCGCCGCAGCGGACGCCTCAGCCCGTGCTGCCGCCCTCTCGGCGAGAACACTCTGCTCGTCCTCCCGACGTCGCCCTCGGGCGGCAAGTTCTCTGAGTCCGTCGAGGTCGGTGCTGCTAGCTGCCGGACCCTCGAGCATGTCGAGGAGCTGCTCTGCGGTGACGCGTGAGTCGTGAGTCTTGGACAAGGCGTGTGTCAACGCACGGGCAAGGACGCGATCGCCGACGAGTCCCATGTCGGGCAGCTCGGTGAGGTGTGCCGTGGGGCGCTCGTTCTGGAAGGGCACCTGTCCTGCTGCGAGCTCGTACAACGTGCAACCCAGTGAGTACACGTCGGAGCGGAGTGTCTGGGAGCGGCCGGCGACCACCTCTGGTGCCAGATACTCGCGGGTTCCCATCCACGCAAACGTGCCGATTGTGCCTGTCTGTTGCTCCAGCACTCGGGCGATCCCGAAGTCTGCCCAGCACCAGATTCCGTTCCACAACAGGGCATTGTTCGGCTTGATGTCGCGATGCATCACGCCTGCCTCGTGCAGGCGGACTAGCGCACGGGTGAGCTCAACTGCGATGTGTCGGATCTCGCGGTCATCTGGTGCGGACAGGGTTGACGCTGGCAGGTGCTGAGTCGGAGCTCCCGCGGACTCGTGTCGCTGACCCGGATCGTTGTTGTCCGTGTCCTTGGCGGCCTTCCACCGCGCAGCGATCACATCAGCCAGCGATGTCTGAGCCCGGGGAAAGACCAGCACTAGGCGAGAGGTTTCGCGTACGGAAGTGATGAGCGGGACAATTCCGTCGAGCGTGGCTGCGTCGCGGTGCGCGGCTAGGTGAGTGTTGACGACCTCTTCACGCTCAGCGGCTTCCGCGTCGCGTACCCAAGCGCTGACGCCGTTGTTGACGCGCAGGTCGACGATCTTCACCGCAACCTGGTCACCGGTAGGGCCGGTGCCGCCGAAGACACGTCCGAACTGTCCAGCACCCAGGAGCTCTGAGTAGTCGACCACATACTCGTTGCCGTCGGCGCCGACCAGAGTCTCTGACTCTTGCCTGGTTGGCTGTGAGCTTTCGTCGAAGCTGTGGCCCATCTCGTTCGACACGATTCACCTCCCAACTGCGGTCACGTACTTGAATGAACTCCAGAGAAGAGGCTAGTCGGCGGACCTCGAAGTGGAGATCAGCCGATCGAGCCCGCGCCAACACGCCCACCATCCAGCTCCGCTGATCTAGCCGACGATGCTTCGACAACGTCCCCTTTGCGGCGCAGTCGCCCGCCCGGCTTGCGGCGGGTTGGGGTCGATGAACCAGGCCAGAACTGCGAGAGATTCCATGAACCAGACAGAAGTTCCGCAGCTGCTGCGCGACGCCACAGAGGACATTCTGGTGGGTCCGCCACCCGTGGAGACGATCGTGCGCAATGGCACTCGTGCCAAGCGTCGTCGCGCTGCTGCCCTCGCCGCGTCAGCGGCCGTCACCGTCGCGGTCTTCACCGCTATCGCTGCTGCTCCATCAGTTCTCACGGCAGGCGACCTCGACTCTGGCGTGGCAACCACGCCGAACGGCACGGTCACGATCACTCAAGACGACGCGAGTGTCTCACCTCCGAGCCCCTCTCGGTTCCTGTTGGGGGACGGTCTGACCGCCACGGACGTGCACGAGGCGATCACCCCGTTGAAGGACTGTCCTGAACTGATGGCCTTCCTCCTCTCACCGGAGGTAGCCGAGATGCAGAAAACCTTGTGACCCGTACACCCCGGAGACACGGTTCTGTCCCGACTGCCCCGACGTTGAGCTGATGCGGCTTTGGCACGAGGAGGCCGTCTCTCGCATGGAGGCGTCCGGAGACGCCCACGTCCGATGATTGGAAGCATGATGGCACGGCGTGTCCGCAGCGCGAGCACGGCAGGGCGTGATGGCAACTAGCGAGCGAGGGTGACCTCCCCGCAGCACAGATGCACCACATTGACGGGCTCAACTCAACACGACTAGCTGACCCGTTAGGCCGCGTACTGACAGCGGCAGAAGCGTGCACTTCTCCGGCAGGATGCATGGATGGCCGAGACGAGCAACGTGACCATCACTCTGACCTCCGACGAGGCGCTCGTGCTCTTCGAGTTGCGGCACCGCTGGAGGATGCCGACGTCGTGAGCCCGCCGCAGCACGAACCTCACGCGGAGCGTGACCATAGCGGGAACCCCATGCGGGATCGGTGCCGTTGGCGCCAAGACCATCAGACGACAGGTCTCACATGACCCGACCGGTCGTATGACCGGGACCGGGGCGTCAAGCGGCACGCTCTCAAGCGAGAGATGCAGCCCCGCGATGCCAACTCGAACTCGCGTCGCTCGTCCGTTCGAGGTCGTCCACCCGTCCTAGGGGTGACAGGGCCAAACCGTCTCGGGCGCTGGAGAAAGCCCGTCGCGCGTCAGCATCCTGATCGAGTCGACGCCCGGGGCATGGCCTGGCGGCAGGCCTCGAAGGTCGCACGCCGGGCAGACACCTCTCCAGGCTGCACACTTCTGAGGGCTGAATGAAGTTCATCGGGCTGTCCGAGCTGCACGATACGGTCCGACACTGGAGGTGCAGCTGATGACCGACTGCGCAGACCGCCGCGCCACAGACATTGACCACGAGGTCGCCGCTCAGACCCGCACGGGCACTGGTGGGATCGAACCCACGTAGGTGCGCCCCAGTCCCCCCTCGGACACCACGCGCTCGACCAGGTCCCATCGCCAGGCTCCCGAGCCCGACGGTGGGACCTCGTCGTCGGCGGGGTGGTCGTCGCGGCGCGCGGGTCCGGACCTAGGCACCCTGCTCGCGGGCGTGGGGCAGACCGTTGGCGTCCTCGTAGTCCCACACGCCCCAGTCGTAGCCGGCCTCGTAGGCGGCGTTCGGTGCGTCGGGCCTCAGGTGGCGCGCCTGGACTGCGCCGCGCGTCAGGCAGTACGTGCGCGCCGCCTCGTACCCCGCGGCCCACTGCTGCTGTGCATCGACGTCTCGTCCCACCCGCTCAGTCGAACACATGTTCGACGTCGTCGGCAAGCCTGCTACCGATATCTTCAAGGTCATGAGCGTCCCCGAGGCCCTCGACGTGGTCGTCCGCGCCATGGACGACGACGACCTCGTCGACGTGAGACGCATCTACGCCGAGGGCATCGCGGCCGGTGACGCTACGTTCGAGACCGAGACGCCGACCGTCGCGGCGCTGCGCACCAGGTGGATCGACGGTCACCGCTGGGTCGCGACCGTCGACGGCCGCGTCGTGGGCTGGGCCGCCGCGGCCCCGACCTCGGGGCGGGAGTGCTACGCCGGCGTCGCCGAGACCTCGGTCTACGTGGCCGCCGACGCCCGGGGACGACGGGTGGGTCGGGCGCTGCTGCGGCAGCAGGTGGATGCTGCCGACACCGGCGGCCTGTGGACGCTGCAGGCGTCGATCTTCCCCGAGAACCGGGCGTCGATCGTCCTGCACCACTCCGTCGGCTTCAGGACCGTGGGCGTCCGTGAGCGGGTGGCCCGGCACCACGGTCGCTGGCGGGACACCGTCCTGCTCGAGCGCCGCTCGGAGGTCGCGGGCACCTGAGCGCTCACGTCGCGTCCGTGAGGCGGAAGCGCACCACCCGTCGGCGCAGGGTGGGCGAGGCCACCACCTCGTATCCGGCCTCGAGGAACACCTGGAGCAGCCCGACGGACGCCTCGTCCCAGATCAGGGTCTTGCCGGGCGCCGGCTCGGTGGGGTACCCCTCCAGGACGCGGGCGCCGATCCTCCGCCCGTGCTCGACGGTGGCGGCGGCCAGCTCGTACATCAGGCCCTGGCGCCGGAAGCCCTTGCGCACGACGAAGCAGGTGACCGAGACGACGCCGTCGAGCTCGGGGTCCATCCGCATCCACGACTTCTGCCGGCTCCAGATCCGCGGGTAGTCCTCGCGAGGCTCGACGGCCACCCAGCCGGCAGGCTCGCCGTCGAGGTACCCGATCAGGCCGGACGTGGGCCCGTCGGTGCCGCACCCGGTCTGCTCCAGCAGAGCCACGTCGCGCTGCTCCTGGGTGGTGTCGCGCCAGATCCAGCCGGGCACCTTGAGCGCCTGGCAGCGGCACCTGCGGGCGACGCCGGTGTCGAGCACCGTCTCGACGTCCTCGGTCGACGCCTCGTTGGCCGGTCGCCACGTGAACTCGGGCACGTCTCGCACCGTAGACCCGCGACCTCCCCGGCGGTACCCGGTTACCTGAACGACTCAGGGTCCTCACGGGTCGCGTTTCCGGACGAAACCATCTCGAAACGCGGCGCGGGTGCACTGGGTCCATGCCGCAGACGATCCTCGACAGCCACCGCCACATCGGCCGGCTGCCCGCGTTCGCCTTCTACGGCGGGGAGCCGATCTCGCCTGACACCACGGCTCGCGAGACCGTCGCCGACTTCATGGCCGACCTCGACCGCGAGGGCACCGACCGCGCGCTCGTCCTGCCCAACTACGGCGTGCCGGTGCCGGGCGCCGCGTTCGACCTGAACCCGCTCGCGATCGAGGCGGCCCAGGCCGACGAGCGCGTCAGCTGCGGCCTGTGGGTGTCCCCCAAGGCGTCGGACGCCGAGCTGAACGACGGGGCGCTCGCGCTGGTCGGAGAGGCCGGCGTCAAGGCGCTGAAGACCAGCTTCCTGCTCGGCGGACGGCCCACCGACCCCGACTGCGCCGAGCAGATCGACCGGATCTTCACCACCGCCGCCGAGCACGACCTCGTCGTGCACGTGCACACCTCCCCGGGCGCGGCGTCCGACGTCGACGAGGTCGGCACGCTCGTCGAGAAGTACGGCGACGAGACCAAGATCCACCTGGTGCACCTCGGCGGCGGCATGAGCGGCCACATGAAGCTCATCGGCGGACGCCTCTTCGACTGGATCGAGGCCGGCAAGAAGGTCTACACCGACACCAGCTGGACGATCGGCTTCGCGCCCGCCTGGCTGGTCAGCGAGATCGAGCGCCGCGGCGTCGGCCACGACCGCATCCTCTTCGCCACCGACTGCCCCTGGGGCGACTTCGAGGGCGAGCACGCACGCCTGGCGGCCGCCGCCGGCGACGGCGAGCTCGCCGACCTGTTCTTCCGCGGCAACTTCGAGTCCCTCTACGGGGCCTAGCCGCGGCCCGCACCACCGCACCGCCCGTCCGCACGAACCCCCGAGACACAGGAGCACCCATGGCCATCGACACCGAGCTCGCCGACAACATCGCCAAGTCCCTCGCCGAGATCCCCCACCCGTCCCTGCCCGAGGGCAGCGACCTCTACGGCAAGACCAAGCTCTTCCCCGACTACCAGGCCGAGGAGGGCGAGACCTGGTTCTCGCTCGTTCACGGCATCCCGCACGAGTCGTCGGTGAGCTTCGTGGCCGTCCTGCAGGCCACCCGTGCGCTGCGCAAGGGCTTCGAGTCGGCGCTGTACTTCTACGGCCCCGGCACGCTGGCCTGCATCGCGACGCGAGGCTTCCCCACCACGGGCAACGCCGCGTTCCCGGGCGAGACGAACATGAACGCCTCGATCGCCACGTTCATCGCCGAGGGGGGCACCGTCTACTGCTGCCGGTTCGGCCTGGCCCTGCACGGCTGCCGCGAGGAGGACCTGATCGAGGGCGTCATCCCGGCGCACCCGCTCGACGTCCAGGACGCCGTCATCCACTACGCCCGCAAGGGCGCCATCATCCAGTCCAACTTCAACCTCTGAGGCACCGGCGATGACCACGCCCTGCGGAGGAACCGGCGGTGCCCCCTCACGCGCCAGCACGCGCGTGGACGTCGCCATCTCCGGCATCCGCCTGCTCGACGCACCGGTCGGCCGGCGGGCCGGGGCCGGTCCCAGCGACGACGGGCACGTGCTGCTCGACGGCGTGGGCGCCGCGATCCCGGTCAACCCGCTCAGCCCGTTCACCGTCAGCCGCGGACGACTGCTGCTCGACGGCGCCGACACCGGCCTGGGCATCGAGGCGGTGAGGCGTCCGCGCTTCTACGACCTCGTCACCGACGACGGCACGCCGTACGAGCAGATCGCGCGGCTGCACTCCTCGAACGTGCTCGCCACCACGGTCGTGCAGACCTGCGTCCGCTACGACGAGTCCGAGCGCTGCCGCTTCTGCGCCATCGAGGAGTCGCTGCGCCAGGGCTCGACCGTGGCCGTCAAGTCGCCGGCGCAGGTCGCCGAGGTGGCCCGGGCGGCCCACGACCTCGACGGCATCACCCAGATGGTGATGACGACGGGGACCTCCAACGGCCGCGACCGCGGCGCCACCCACCTCGCCCGGTGCGTGCGCGCCGTCCGCGCGGTGCTGCCCGACCTGCCGATCCAGGTGCAGTGCGAGCCACCCGCCGACCTGCGCACCATCACCGACCTCCACGACGCCGGCGCCCGCGCCATCGGCATCCACGTCGAGTCGATGGACGAGGACGTCCGCCGCCGGTGGATGCCGGGCAAGTCCACCGTGCCGCTGGACGAGTACCGCGCGGCCTGGCGCGAGGCCGTCCGCGTCTTCGGGTGGAACCAGGTCTCGACCTACCTGCTCGTCGGCCTCGGCGAGCGTCCCGACGACCTCGTCGCCGGCGCCCAGGAGCTGATCGACATGGGTGTCTACCCGTTCGTGGTGCCGTTCCGGCCGCTGGCCGGGACGCTCGCCACCGACGTCGACCAGGTGACCGCCCCCGACGCCGCGGTGCTGCGCGACGTCACCGAGCGCGTCGCCGCGTCGCTCCGTGCGGCGGGCATGCACGGCGCCGGCCAGGCCGCGGGCTGCGCGGCCTGCGGCGCCTGCAGCGCACTGCAGAGCGAAGGAGCCTGACGTGACCGTGGACACCGACCTGCTCGGCATCCTCACCGGCCCGGCCGTCCGCGCCAGCCCGGCCGCCTTCCGGATCGAGCAGGCCGCGACCACCGCCGAGCTCGACGCCTACCGCTCGCTGCGGCACGACGTCTTCGTCGCCGAGCAGGGTCTGTTCGCCGGCTCGGACCACGACGACGTCGACGACGACCCGCGCACGGTGGTGCTGCTCGCCGTCTCCCCCGACGGCGAGGTGATCGGTGGCGTCCGGCTCGCCCCGCAGGGCCAGGGACGCGACCTCGGCTGGTGGGCCGGCAGCCGTCTGGTGGTCGCCGCCGGCGCCCGCCGCGGCCCGTCGGTCGGCCCCGCCCTGGTGCGGGCCGCGTGCGCCCGCGCCGAGACCGAGGGCGTGCTGCGCTTCGACGCCTGCGTGCAGTCCGCGAACGAGACGATGTTCGCCCGGCTGGGCTGGGAGCGTCGCCACGACACCTCCCTGCACGGCGCACCCCACGTCGAGATGACGTGGCCCGTCGACCGTGTCGCGCGGCTGGTGGCGCAGACCAAGGCCGAGCTCGGCCTGGTGCTCTCCTCGATGCCCACCGGCTGGCTCGGTGGCGAGGGCTTCGTCGGCGACGACGGCGCCCCCGTCCCCGGCTCGGACCTGATCGCCGCCTGCGACGCGATCCTGCCGTCGATGGTCGAGCGCGACCCCGAGTGGGCCGGCTGGTGCTCCGTGCTCGTCAACGTCAACGACCTCAGCGCCATGGGCGCCACGCCCGTCGCGCTCCTCGACAGCGTGGGCGCCCGCGACGCCTCGTTCGCGCGCCGCGTGCTCTCCGGTGTCCGTGACGCCAGCCAGGCGTGGGGCGTCCCGGTCGTCGGCGGCCACACCCAGCTCGGCGTGCCCGCGTCGCTCAGCGTCACCGCGCTCGGTCGCACCGACCACCCCGTCCGTGGCGGGGGCGGCCGGGCCGGCCAGCACCTGCGCGTCACCGCCGACCTCGGCGGCGACTGGCGCCCCGGGTACGGCGGCCAGCAGTGGGACTCGACGTCGTCGCGCACCGGCGCCGAGCTGCGCCACCTCGCGGGCCACGTCGCCCGCCTGCGTCCGAGCGCCGCCAAGGACGCGTCCATGGCCGGCATCGTCGGCACCACCGGGATGCTGGCCGAGGCCAGCGGGTGCGGCGCCGTGGTCGACGTCGCCGACGTGCCCGCGCCCGACACCGCCCGCCTCGGCGACTGGCTCACCTGCTTCCCCGGCTTCGCCATGATCACCGCGCACGACAGCACCGACGTCTCGGGACCCACCACCGACCCACGTGTCCACAGCCGCGCCTGCGGCCGCCTGACCGACGAGCCGGGCGTCCGGCTGCGCTGGCCCGACGGGCACACCACCACCGCGGTGCCCGGCACCGTCACAGGAATGGGGACCTCATGACCACCACCACGCTCGCGGCCGTCGCCGCGAACTTCGGGCGCGACCTCGACCAGGACCTGGCCCAGGTCTCCGCTCTCGCCGACGACGCGCGCGCCCGCGGCGTCGACCTCCTCGCCCTGCCCGAGGCGTGCCTCGGCGGCTACCTGTCCTCGCTCGGCGAGGGCGCGGACGGCCCCGACTCGCTGCCGCCCGTCGTCGAGCTCGACGGCCCGGTGATGCGACGCGTCGCCGCCGTCGCCGGCGACATGACGCTGGTCGTCGGCTTCTGCGAGTCCGACGGCACCACCCGCTACAACAGCGCGGCCGCCGTCACCGGCTCCGGCGTGATCGGCGTGCACCGCAAGGTCCACCAGCCGCTGGGCGAGAACCTGTACTACGGGCAGGGCGAGACGTTCGAGGCGTTCGACACTCCGGCGGGCCGGGTCGGCATGCTGATCTGCTACGACAAGGCGTTCCCGGAGGCGGCCCGCTCGCTGGCCCTCGACGGCGCCGAGGTGGTCGCGTGCATCTCGGCGTGGCCGGCGTCGCGCACGGCGGGCGCCGGCTCCATCGACGACGACCGCTGGACCAAGCGGTTCAACCTGTTCGACCAGGCCCGCGCGCTGGAGAACCAGATCGTCTGGGTCGCGTCCAACCAGTCCGGGACGTTCGGCTCGCTGCGCTTCGTCTGCAACGCCAAGGTGGTGGGGCCGGGCGGCGACGTGCTCGACACGACCGGCCCGCGCGGCGGCATGGCCGTGGCCGGGGTCGACCTCGCCGACACCCTCGGCACCGCACGCCGCTCGATGTTCCACCTGCGCGACCGTCGCCCCGCCACCTACCCCGCGCTCGAGGTGGCCCATGCCTGAGATGACCGTGACCGTCCGCTGGCCCGACGGCACCCAGGACGACTGCTACTCCCCCTCCCTGGTGATGCACGACCACCTCACCGAGGGCACCACCTACACCGTCGCCGAGTTCGCCGACCGCGCCGTCGCCGCGCTGTCGGAGGCGAGCGCCCGCGTGCAGGCGAAGTTCGGGTTCGCCTGCACGTCCGCCGCGGCCACCGCAGCCAAGATCACCGACGCCGCCGAGCGCTACCGAGCCGACGACCCGGTGCACGTGGTCGCGATGCATCCCGACCTGGGGGACGCGTGACGGGCGCCGAGCGGACGGGCACCGTCGTGGTCGGTGGCGGCCAGGCCGGGCTGTCGGTCAGCCGGCACCTGGTCGAGCACGGCGTCGACCACGTGGTGCTCGAGGCCGAGACACCGACGCACGAGTGGTCCGACAGCCGCTGGGACAACTTCACGCTCGTCACCCCGAACTGGCACTGCCGTCTGCCCGGCTACGTCTACGAGGGGCCAGATCCCGACGGCTTCATGACGCGCGAGGAGGTGGTCGCCTGGCTCGCGGGGTTCGTGGCGTCGTTCGAGGCGCCGGTCCGCACCCACACCCGCGTCACCGAGGTGCGCGAGCGCGACGGCGGCGGGTTCCTCGTCGTCACCGAGGGGCCGGACGGCCGCCACGAGATCGAGGCCGACGACGTGGTCGTCGCCACCGGCGGCTACCACCGGCCGATCGTCCCGCCGTACGCGCAGGCGCTCGACCCGTCCGTCGCACAGATCCACTCCCAGGACTACCGCAACGCCGCCCAGCTGCCCGACGGCGGCGTGCTCGTCGTCGGCACCGGCCAGTCCGGTGCCCAGATCGCCGAGGACCTGCACCTCGAGGGACGCGACGTGCACCTCGCGCTCGGCAGCGCGCCCCGCGTCGCCCGGTCCTACCGCGGCCGCGACTCGATGACGTGGCTCGCCGACATGGGCCTGTACGACACCGCGGTGCAGCAGTACCCCGGCGGCCTCGCGGCGCGCGAGAAGACCAACCACTACGTCACCGGACGCGACGGCGGCCGCGACATCGACCTGCGTCAGTTCGCCGCCGAGGGCATGCACCTCTACGGCTCGCTCGTCACCGGACGCGGCACCGAGCTCGAGCTGGCGCCCACGCTGGCGCGATCGCTCGACGCCGCCGACGACGTCTACCGCTCGATCTGCCGCGACATCGACCGCTTCATCGAGCGCGAGGGCATCGACGCACCCGCCCAGGACGTCTACGCGCCCGGCTGGGCGCCCGAGACCGAGCCCACGTCGCTCGACCTCGCCGCCGCCGGCGTCACCTCGATCGTCTGGGCGATCGGCTACCGGCCCGACTACTCCTGGGTACGGGTGGGCGTCTTCGACGGCACGGGCCGCCCGACGCACACCCGCGGCGTCACCGGCGTGCCCGGCCTCTACTTCGTGGGCCTGCCGTGGATGCACACCTGGGGCTCGGGGCGGTTCCTCGGCGTGGCCGCGGACGCCGAGCACGTCGCGTCCTGCATCCTCGGCACCGTCCGCAGCACGACGTCCGGGACCGCGGCCGTCGGCGAGCGGTGAGGATCGGGGCGGTCGCCGCGCACTTCGGACGCGACCTCGACCACGCCTGCGAGAAGATCGCCCGCATCGTGTCCGACGCCCGCGGCGAGCGTCTCGACGTCCTGGTGCTCCCCCACGCCACGCTCGGCGGCTACCTGACGAACCTGCGTCAGCCCGACCCGTCGCAGATGCCGCCCGCGCTCGACGAGGACTCGCCCCCGGTGCGGCAGGTGGTCTCCCTGGCCGGCGACATGGTGGTGTGCCTGGGGTACACCGAGGCCGGTCCGCGGGGGCGTCCGTACAACTCGGCGCTCTGCGTCACCGGCGACGGCGTCCTCGGCCGGCACCGCAAGGTGCACCAGCCCGACGGCGAGTCGCGCGCGTACGACGCCGGCGACACCGTCGCGGCGTTCGAGACGCCCGTCGGGACGATGGGCATGCTCATCGACTACGACAAGTCGTTCCCCGAGGCGGCTCGGTCGCTCGCGCTGGACGGGGCCGAGCTGGTCGCCTGCCTGTCCGCGTGGCCGGCGAGCGTGACCGACCGCGCGGAGACGATGTCCAACGACCGGCAGTCGCGCCTGTTCGACCTCTACGACAGCGCCCGCGCCGCGGAGAACCAGGTGGTGTGGGTGTCGTCGAACCAGACCGGTGTGATGGGCGACCTGCGGTTCCTCGGCCAGGCCAAGGTGGTCGGGCCGGGCGGTGACGTGCTGGCCAAGACCTGGGCCAAGGGCGCGATGGCGGTCGCGGAGGTCGACGTCGCGCACGAGGTGGCGCGGTCGCGGCGCGTGCTGCACCACCTGCGCGAGCGGCGACCGTCGGCGTACCCGGGACTGCGGGGGCACGACGCATGAGGATCGCGCTGCTCACCTACTCCACCAAGCCTCGCGGCGGCGTGGTGCACACGCTCGCGCTCGCCGAGGCGCTGGCGCGGGCGGGCCACGACGTCGACGTATGGACGCTCGGCCGCGGCGGCGACACGACCTTCTTCCGCCGCGTCGACCCCGCGGTCGTCGTCCACGCGGTACCCCTGCCCGACGTGGACGGCGAGGGCGTCGGGCCGCGGATCCTGCGCTCGATCGCGGTCCTGCGCGAGGCGTTCGACCCGCGCGCCTACGACATCGTGCATGCCCAGGACTGCATCAGCGCCAACGCCGCGCTCCCCTGCCTGCGCACCGTGCACCACCTCGACGTGTTCACCACCCCCGAGCTCGCCGCCTGCCACGACCGCGCGGTGCGTGAGCCGGCCGGGCTCGTCTGCGTCTCGGCCTCGGTGGCTGCCGAGGTCCGCGACGGGTGGGGGCGCGAGGCCACGGTCATCCCCAACGGCGTGGACGCCGGACGGTTCACGGCAGCCGCCTCGCCCGGCGCCACCGGCGCCCGCGCCCGCTGGACCGACGAGCTCGGACGCTACGTCCTCGCCCTCGGTGGCATCGAGCCGCGCAAGGGCACGCTCGACCTGCTCGAGGCGTACGCGCTGCTGCGTGAGGACCACCCCGACGTCCGTCTGGTGCTGGCCGGCGGGGAGACGCTGTTCGACTACCGCGAGTACCGGGCGACGTTCGACCGGCGCGTCACCGAGCTCGGCGTCGAGCCGGTGATGCTCGGGGTGGTGGACGACGACGACGTGCCGTCGCTCGTGGCAGCGGCGTCGGCGATGGGGTTCGTGTCGACCAAGGAGGGCTTCGGCCTCGCGGCGATGGAGTCGCTGGCCGCCGGCGTGCCCGTGGTGACGCGCGACCTGCCGGTGCTGCGGGAGGTGTTCGGCGACGCCGTCGCCTACGGCACCGAGCCCGCGGGGTTCGCCGCCGCGCTCGAGCGGGTGCTCACCGCGCCGCCCGACCCGGTCGCCGGCGTCGCACTGGCCTGCTCCTACACCTGGGACGCCGCCGCGGCACGCCACCTGGAGCTGTATCGGCGCCACCTGGCATGACCTCGATGTCGATCGGCCGTGCCGTGTCGCTGCAGGCCGCCCGGGACCCCGACGCGGTGGCCGTCCGCTGCGGCGACGACGTCCTGACGCGCGTCGAGCTCGACCGCTGGTCCAACCGGCTCGCCCGGGCCTGGGGTCGTGAGGGCGTCGGGCAGGACGACCTGGTCACCGTCAGCCTGCCCAACGGCGTCGACGTCGTCGTCGCGTGCGTCGCGGTCTGGAAGCTCGGCGCGACCCCGCAGCCGCTGTCACCCCGGACGGACGCCGACGAGCGGAGAGCGGTGCTCGACCTCGCCCGCCCGGCGCTCGTCGTCGACGAGACCGTCCCGACCTGCGACGACGAGGACGACGGCCTGCTGCCCGACCGCGCGGCCACCTCGTGGAAGGCGCCGACGTCGAGCGGCAGCACCGGCCGTCCGAAGATCGTGCTGGCGGCGGCGCCGGCCACCGTCGACCCGGACGGGCCGATCGCGGCGTTCGTCCCGCACGAGGCCGTGCAGCTGGTGGCGGGCCCGCTGACCCACGCGGCGCCGTTCGTGTACGCGATGCGTGGCCTCACCGCGGGGCACGAGCTGGTGGTGATGCCGCGTTTCGACGCCGCCGAGTGGCTCGACCTGGTCCAGCGGCACCGCGTCACCTGGGGCCTGCTGGCGCCCGCGACGATGCACCGGGTCTGGCGGCTCGGGCCCGAGGTGCGCGACGCGCACGACGTGTCGTCCCTGGAGGCGGTGCTGCACCTCGGCGCTCCCTGCGCGGCCTGGCTCAAGCGCGCCTGGATCGACTGGCTCGGGCCCGAGCGCGTGGTCGAGGTCTACGCGGGCACCGAGTCGCAGGGCCTGACGACGATCCGCGGCGACGAGTGGCTCGCGCACCCCGGGTCCGTGGGCCGAGCCGTCGGCGGCTCGCGGTTCCGCGTGGTGCGTCCCGACGGCACCGCGTGCGACCCGGGCGAGAGCGGCGAGGTCCTGATGCGCCGTGACCACGGGACCTACGCCTACCTGGGCGCCGAACCCGTCGTCCGGGACGGCTGGCACACCCTCGGCGACGCGGGCCACCTCGACGCCGACGGCTACCTGTACCTCGCCGACCGCCTCGCCGACGTCCTCGTCGTCGGGGGGACACCGGTGAGCCCGGCCGAGGTGGAGGCCGTCCTCGAGGAGCACCCGGCGGTCCGCTCCGCGGTCGTGACGAGCCGCGAGGACCGCGACGGCCGGCTCACGCTGCACGCGGTGGTCGATGCCCCGGGGGCCCGGCCCACCGAGGCCGACCTGGACGCGTGGACGCGGCCCCGCCTCGGCGACGCCCAGCGTCCACGGTCCTACGCGTGGGTCGACGACGTCCTGCGCGACGACGGCGGCAAGGTGCGGCGATCGGCGTGGCGCTCATGAGGTGCGGAGCACCCGCACCCACGAGCGGGGGGCTGCGGTCAGGCCAGCTCCTCCAGCAGTTCCGTGACCCGACGGTCGATGTCGTCGCGGATGGCGCGCACGGCGTCGAGACCCTGACCGGCGGGGTCGTCCAGGGCCCAGTCCTCGTAGCGCTTGCCGGGGTAGATCGGGCAAGCGTCACCGCAGCCCATCGTGATGACGACGTCGGCGGCGCGGACGCCGTCGTCGGTCAGCGGCTTGGGGTGCTCGGCGGAGATGTCGAGCCCGATCTCGGCCATCGCCTCGACGACCGCGGGGTTGAGCCGGTCGGCCGGCTGCGACCCGGCGGAGCGGACCGTGACGCGGCCGGCGCCGCGATGCGCCAGCAGGCCGGCGGCCATCTGCGAGCGTCCGGCGTTGTGGACGCAGACGAACAGGACCTCGGGGACGGTCATGCGGGGACCTCCTCAGGGGACGGACGACGGTCGCGCAGCCACAGTGCGACGTACACGAGGGCGACCAGGACCGGGACCTCGATCAGCGGGCCCACGACGCCCGCGAGGGCCTGGCCCGACGTGACGCCGAAGGTGCCGATCGCCACGGCGATCGCGAGCTCGAAGTTGTTGCCCGCGGCGGTGAACGCGAGCGTGGCGGTCTTCTCGTACCCCAGGCCCAGGCGTGAGCCGGTCACCCAGGAGACCCCGAACATCACGAGGAAGTACGCCAGGAGCGGCAGCGCGATGCGCACGACGTCCAGCGGCCGACTGGTGATCGCGTCGCCCTGCAGGGCGAACAACACCACGATGGTGAACAGCAACCCGTACAGGGCGACCGGCCCGATGCGCGGGAGGAACGTCCCCTCGTACCAGTCGCGACCCTTGACGCGCTCGCCGAGCGTCCGGGTCCAGAACCCCGCCACGAGCGGGATGCCGAGGAACACCAGGACGCTGACCACGATGGCCCCGACGGAGAACTCAGCGCTCGTGGTCGACAGGCCCAGCCAGCCGGGCAGCACCTGGAGGTAGAACCAGCCGAGCGCGCCGAACGCGACGACCTGGAACACGCTGTTGATGGCGACGAGCACGGCGGCCGCCTCGCGGTCGCCGCAGGCGAGGTCGTTCCAGATCAGCACCATCGCGATGCATCGGGCGAGCCCGACGACGATCAGCCCCGTGCGGTACTCGGGCAGGTCGGGGAGCAGCAGCCACGCCAGCGCGAACATCAGTGCCGGCCCGACCAGCCAGTTCAGCACCAGCGAGGCCGTCAGCAGCCGGCGGTCCGAGGTCACGCGGGACGTCTCGGAGTAGCGGACCTTCGCGAGCACGGGGTACATCATCAGCAGCAGCCCGACCGCGATCGGCAGGCTCACCGACCCGATCTCGACCGCGCCCAGCACCTCGCCCAGGCCCGGCACCCACCGACCGAGCGCGAGGCCCAGCAGCATGGCGGCCAGGATCCAGACCGGCAGGAACCGGTCCAGCAGCGACAACCGCGCGACGAGCGCGGGTGCCGGGGTCGGTCTGGGGGCGGTGGTGCTCACGGGCGGCTCCGGCGTCGGGGGGATCGACGGACGTCGATGGGTTGATCCTCGTCAACGCATCGACACCTGTCAATGTGACGACCTACAGTGGTCGCCATGACCGTCGCCACCGACCCGGCACCGAGCGCCGCCGACGTCTGCTGCGCGCCGCTCGTCGCGGCGCCGCTGACCGCGGACGAGGCCGTGACCCTCGCGAGGACGGTCAAGGCGTTGTCCGACCCCACCCGGCTGCGGCTGCTGTCGCTGGTCGCGGCGCACGAGGGCGGCGAGGCGTGCGTCTGCGACCTCACCGAGCCCGTCGGCCTCAGCCAGCCCACCGTCTCCCACCACCTCAAGAAGCTCGTCGATGCCGGCCTGCTCACCCGCGAGCAGCGCGGGGTCTGGGCGTTCTACGCCGTGCGGACGTCCGCCCTCGACGCCGTCGCCGACGTGCTGCGCTCCCCCGCCCGCAGCTGCTGACGCCGCGAGGTCATCGGTCGAGGGACGTGGTCGTTCCGCCGGTGACGAGGTGGTGGTGGCCGCGGGGGTCGGTCCACAGGTAGACGCCGGGCACGGGTTGGACCACGCGCCACCGGGTGTGGGTCTTGGCGCGGTGGTGGTGCCTGCAGAGCAGGTGCCCGTTGCTGCTGCTGGTGGGGCCCCTGGGGTACTCGGTCTGGTGGTCGTAGTCGCCGGTGGCTGAGGGTCGGTCGCACCAGGGGAAGGGGCACAGGCCGGCGTTCATCTGCCGCAGCTGGGTCCTGAGCCGGGGTGGGGCGACGTAGCCGGTGTAGGTGAGGTCCTCGGCCAGGTCGATCACCGGCGTCACCCTGACGTTGCCGTGGCCGACGAGGTCGACCGCCTGGTCGTGGGTGATCGGACCGCCCAGGGGGTCCGACGCGCGGGCCCGGTCCACCGACCACGTCCGGGTCGAGGCGTCGTGGTGCACGAACAGCACCGTCGCCGGCATCGGCCCGGTCGGGATTGCGGCCTGGGCCTCGTCGGGCTGGGTCGCCTCACCCGCACGGTGGGTCTGGACCTGTCCCCACAGGGCCTCGACGCGGCCGTGGTCGGCCAGCATCCCCAGCGCGACGGCGCGGAGCTCGGCGGCGCTACGGGTGTCACCGACCTCGACCAACCAGCCGGCGACCTGTCGGAGCCGCAGGTCCAGACGGGCCCCGTCCGTGGTCGAGACGCGGGCGCGGACCTCGGCGATGCCCGGCTCGTCACCGGTGTCGATCTTCACGTCGCGGTGCGCCAACGCCCACGCGACCCGGTCCTCGGCCTCGTCGGGCTCAGCGGCGTCGCAGGCCTGCTCGACCAGGTCCTCCAGCCGCCGCCTCGACATCCGGGCGACCAGCGGGTGGTCGACGTCTGGGCCGGTGAACAGCACGTCCTCCAGGTCGGTGACCTGCGTGAGTGACAGGTGCCGGGTGGTCCTGGCGACCATCCGGGCCCTGTCGACCCCGATCAGACCGGCGTCCAGAGCGTCCAGCGTCCGCGGTAGGCGGTGCACCAACGACAACGCGTCCGCCGCCAACAGGCGGGCCGCCCAGATCGTGCGGCCGGTGGTGGCCTGGACCTCGCAGATGCCGAACTCCGGCACCCACGGCGACCCGTCACCGCCGGGCTGCTGCAGCGACTCGGCCCCACCACCACCCACGGCGGACCACTCCTCGGCCAGCGACCCCAGCCAGTGCGCCAGGTAGCGGAACGTCTCGGACCACATGCCGTCGATCTGACGGATCGTCGCAGCCGTCGCCTCGAGCAGGTCCTGCTCCAGCTCCGGGTACGTCGTGGTCATGACACCAACCTAGGACCCGCCACCGACAGTTTCCGAACGCCAGTTCGGTATCAGATTCAAGCCCGTGGGGTGCTGGGCGCCGCGTCCGCCAGCCGCCGCGCCAGGTACGGGGCGGTGACGCCCACGCCGGCGCGAGCCAGGTCACGCGGCGTGCCGGTGGCGACGACCTGGCCGCCGGTGTCGCCGCCGCCGGGGCCCAGGTCGACCACCCAGTCGACGGTGGCGATCGTGTCGAGGTCGTGCTCGACGAGGACGACGGTGTTGCCCGCGTCGACGAGGCGGTGCAGCTGCCCGATGACCACCGCGGCGTCGGCTGGGTGCAGGCCCGTGGTCGGCTCGTCGAGCAGGTAGAGCGTGTGCCCGGTGGCGGCGCGGTGCAGCTCGGAGGCCAGCTTGATCCGCTGCGCCTCTCCGCCGCTGAGCTCGGTCGCCGGCTGCCCGAGGCCCAGGTAGCCCAGGCCGACGTCGCGCAGGGCGGCGAGCACGCGCGCGGCGGCCGGCACCGCGGCGAACAGGTCCGCAGCGGCGTCCACGGGCAGCGCGAGGACGTCGGCGATGCTGCGTCCGTCGTACCTCACCTCGAGCGTCTCGTCGTCGTACCGGGCGCCCTTGCAGGTGCTGCACGGCGCGTCGGTGCCGGGCAGGAACAGCAGCTCGACCGACACGGTGCCCTCGCCCTTGCACGTCTCGCACCGGCCGCCGGGGGTGTTGAACGAGAAGTGGCCGGCGCCCCAGCCCCGCTCCCGGGCGAGGTCGGTGGACGCGAAGAGCCGTCGGACGACGTCGAACAGCCCCGTGTACGTCGCCAGGTTCGACCTCGGGGTGCGGCCGATCGGGCGCTGGTCGACCACGACCACCCGGTCGAACGACTCCAGGCCGTGGGCCGTGCGGAGGTCGGCCGCGTCGTCGGCTCGCTCGTCCGGGGCTCCGGCGAAGCCGTCGTCGCCGTCGTCCTCGTCCGGCTCGTCGGGCGGCTCGTGCACGCCGAGTCGGCGGCGGACCGCACCGGCGAGCACCTGGGTGACGAGCGTCGACTTGCCGGCGCCGGACACCCCAGTGACCGCGGTCATCGCGCCCACGGGGAGCCGCACCGACGCGCCGTCGATGTTGTGGCGGGTGATCCCCTCGAGGTGCACCCACGTGGACGCCGCCCGCGGCTCGCGGGGACGCTGCCGGAGCCGGCCGAAGAGGTAGTCGCCGGTCGGCGAGGCGGTGACCGACTCGAGGCCGTCGACGGCTCCGCTGTACAGGACCTTGCCGCCCCGGTCGCCCGCGCCGGGGCCGATGTCGACGATCCAGTCGGCCCGTCGCACGACGTCCATGTCGTGCTCGACGACGAACAGCGAGTTGCCGGCGGCCTTGAGGTCGGCGAGCACCGTCAGCAGCGGCTCGACGTCGGCCGGGTGCAGTCCCGCCGAGGGCTCGTCCAGGACGTAGACGACGCCGAACAGCCCCGACCGCAGCTGCGTCGCGAGCCGCAGCCGGTGGGCCTCGCCCGAAGACAGGGTGGTCGAGCTGCGTCCCAGCGTCAGGTAGCCCAGCCCCAGGTCGACGAGCACCCGGAGCCGCGCGACGAGGTCGTCGGACAGGCGCGCGGCGGCCTCGCCACGCTCGGCCGACCCGTCACCGTCGAGCTCGTCGGCCAGGTCGGTGACCGTCATCGCGCTCATCTCGACGATGCTCCGGCCCCGGTAGGTCACCGCGACGGCCGCGGGACGCAGCCCGCTGCCCCCGCAGGCCGGACAGGTGCTGGCGCGGACGAACGCGAGCATCTTCTTGCGCATGGCGTCGCTGCCGGTCCTGGCCAGGGTGTGCTGCACGTGGGTGCGGGCGCTGCGGAAGGTGCCGTGGTAGTCGCGGCCTCCCCCGCCGTCCTTGTCCTTCGGCCGGATCAGCACCGACGGCTGCTCCTCGGTGAACAGCACCCACTCGCGGTCGGCCGCGGGCAGGTCCGACCACGGGACGTCGACGTCGATCCCCAGGTTCTTCACGACGCGCCGCAGGTTGTGGCCCTGCCAGGCCCCGGGCCAGGCCGCGATCGCGCCGTCGCGGATGCTCAGCGACGGGTCCGGGACGAGGAGGTCCTCTGCGACGTCGCGCGTGACGCCCAGGCCGTGGCACCGCTCGCACGCGCCCGCGACGGTGTTGGGCGAGAAGGCCTCGGCGGGCAGGTGGTCGGCGCCGTCGTACTCCCCCGCCCGGGAGAACAGGATGCGCAGCAGGTTCGACATCGTGGTGAGCGTGCCCACCGTCGAGCGGGACGTGGCGGTGCCACGTCGCTGCTGCAGCGCCACGGCGGGCGGGAGCCCGGTGATCTCCTGCACCTGCGGCGCGCCGGTCTGCTGCAGCAGCCGCCGGGCGTACGGCGCCACGGACTCGAAGTAGCGGCGCTGCGCCTCGGCGTACACGGTGCCGAACGCCAGCGACGACTTGCCCGACCCCGACACCCCGGTGAACGCGACGAACGCGTCGCGCGGGAGGTCGACGTCGACGCCGCGCAGGTTGTGCTCGCGCGCGCCTCGTACCCGTACGTGACCCTGCGAGCTGTCCACGACGGCCACGATGCCTCACCGCGGGCGACCCGCGCCCGACGGGTCAGCGCGCCGCCGCGTGAGTCCGGGTGGTGAACGTGGACCGGTAGGCGTGCGGCGAGGTCTGCAGGTGGCGTCGGAACTGCTTGCGCAGGTTGGCCGCGTTGCCGAGGCCGCTGCGCTCGGCAACCGCGTCGACCAGGAGGTCGGTCGTCTCCAGCAGCTGCTGGGCCCGTCCGACCCGGCGCGTGATCAGCCACTGGTGAGGGGTGGTGCCGGTGACCGCGGCGAACCGT
The DNA here is from genome assembly GCF_049059935.1 of Solicola agrisoli. Classification (NCBI taxonomy): domain Bacteria; kingdom Bacillati; phylum Actinomycetota; class Actinomycetes; order Propionibacteriales; family Nocardioidaceae; genus Solicola; species Solicola agrisoli. The sequence goes on from NZ_JBMGQR010000001.1 coordinate 118,347, forward strand.
CGGGCGAAGTGCCGCTCGCTGGTCGCCGCCTGCCGGGCGAGGTCCTCGACGGTGAGGGGCTCGTGGAGGTGGTCGTGCATCCAGGCGAGGGTGGCCGAGAAAGGGTCCTCGTCGGGCGGCGGAGGCATCGGGGTCTCGGTGTACTGCGCCTGGCCGCCGTCACGGTGCGGGGGCACGACGAGGTCGCGGGCCAGTCGGTTGGCGACCCGTGCGCCGTGGTCGGTGCGCACGACGTGCAGGCACAGGTCGATGCTGGCGGCGCTGCCGGCGGAGGTGAGGATGTCGCCGTCGTCGACGTAGAGGACTGACGGGTCGACGGTGACCTCGGGGTGCGCGGCGGCGAAGGTGGCGCAGTCCTGCCAGTGGGTCACCGCGCGACGGCCGTCGAGCAGTCCCGTCCTGGCCAGGACGAACGCGCCGGTGCACAGCGACACGACCCGGGCTCCGCGGTCGTGCGCCCGCCGCACCGCGGCAAGCGTCCGCTCGGGCACCGTCGTGGGGTCCTGGCACGGCGGCAGCACCACGACGTCGGCCCGGGCGAGGCTGGCCAGCCGGCGCGGGACGTCGATCGTCAGACCGTGGTCGGTCACGACCTGCGGCTGCTCGCCGCACACCTCCACCCGGTACACCGGCGGAGCGAAGTCGCCCTGCTCGTCGCGCACGCCGCGGTTGCCGAACACCTCGCACGCCGCTGCGAACTCGAACAGCGACAGCCCGTCGTAGACGACGACCGCCACGGACAGGCGCGTGTCGGTTTCGGATCGCATGACGGCAATACTGCCACTATCAGACGCCGTGGGACCAGACCACGATGGACCCATGTCCACCATCGACGACACCACCACCTCGACCAGGAGCCCGGGGACGACGTGGCTCGATCGCATGCTCGCCCGGCTGCACGCCCACGGCCTCGACGCCCGACTCGCCCACGACGCAGACCCCGACGCCAGCCCTCTCCTCGCCGCGCGGGCCGCGTGGCTCGTGTCGACGCGCCATCGCGCCGGGCTCGCCGACGAGTGGCTACAGGTCCTGGGCAGCACGCGCGGCACCGGCGCGGTGCTCGACACGCGGGCCCCGGTCGCAAGGGCGGCGGTGCGGGCGGCGGCACCGCAGATCACGGCGCTCGCGGACGCCCTGCGCGGCCCGTCACCGGTCGACGTCGCCACGGTCGCCCGGGCCCGCAGGCTCCTCACCGACGGCACCAGCGCCGTCTACGCCGGAGGAGACCTGGCCGCACAGGTCGCCGTCCTGACACGTGGTTGACCTCGGTGTCCTGCCGGGCTTCGTCGCGGCGATCCTGCTGTTCCTGGTCCCACCGGGGCCCGACATGGCCTTCATGGTCGCTGTCGGTCTCGGGGATGGCCGGCGGGCCGCGGCGCACGCGATCCTCGGCATCGGCGCCGGCATGACGGTCCACGCCGCCGTGGTCGTTGTGGGCGTCGGGCAGGTCGTCCAGTCACACCCCGGGCTCCTCGACGCGGTGAAGGTGCTCGGCGCCGTCTACCTGCTGCGACTGGCGTGGGTGACGGTGCGTGGAGCGCGCGGCAGGGGCGCCGCGCCGGGCCCGGGGTCGGTCGTACGGCCGTTTCGGCAGGGCGTGGTCGTCAGCCTGACGAATCCGAAGGTGCTGCTGTTCTTCCTGGCCGTCCTCCCGCAGTTCCTCGGCGGTGCCTCCAGCACGGCGGCGCAGCTGGCCATGCTGGGCTCGGTCAACGTGCTGGCCGAGGTGCTGCTCTACGGTGCCGTCGGCGTGCTCGCCGGTGGCCTGCGGTCGCGCCTGGTCGACGCGCGGCGCGCAGGCACGTCCGTGAGCCTCCTGGCAGGTGCCGTTTACGCGACCCTGGGGGTCGTGGTGCTCGCGGAGGTGCTGGTCGCGAGCTCCACGGCTTGACCGTGCGGTCGGTGCGGTCAGGCGCGGTTCCAGAGCTGGTGGGTCAGACCACTGGCCGACGTCACGGACTCGACCGTGAAGCGGTCCTGCAGACCCTCCATCCCCTCCCACAGGGACACGCCGCGCCCCAGGACGACGGGCACCACGACCAGGTGCATGACGTCGACGAGGTCGGCCTCGAGGAACTGGCGGACCGTCGACGGTCCGCCACCGATTCGGACATCCTGCCCGTCGGCCGCGGCCAGCGCGAGCTCGAGCACCTCGGCGGGCGACCCGTCGACGAACCGGAAGCTTGTCCCGTTGTCGAAGTCGAGGTCGGGGTGCGGGTGGTGGGTCAGGACGTAGACCGGCGTGCGGAACGGCGGCTCGTCGCCCCACCAGCCCCGCCACCCGTCGTCGGGCCAGGCGCCGGACTGCGGACCGAACTTGCGGCGGCCCATGATCTCGGCGCCGATCCCGTGGCCCCACGTGCTCGTGAGCACCCGGTCGAGCGTGACGGGGGCGTCCACCGCGCCGATGCCGTCGATGAAGCGGCCGTCGAAGGACGCGAACAGCTGCCCGGCACCGCCGATGGGTTCGGCCAGCGTCACGTGCTCGCCGGCCGCGTAGCCGTCGAGCGAGACGTTCAGGTTGTGGACTCTGGTGCGGGCCATGGTCACCTCTCGGGCGGGGACGGACGTCGAGCGCGGCCCCGGTCGATCGACCCGGCCCTCGCCTGTGACTACGATCACACACCCCGCCGACAGGCCGGGACCGCGCGAGGAGGCACTCCATGCACGACCTCTCCCCCCGTCCGGGCGACCTCGACCCCATCGAGACCGCCTCGATCGACGAGCTGCGGGGGCTGCAGCTCGAGCGGCTGCGGTGGTCGGTGCGTCACGCGTACGACCACGTGCCGCACTACCGCACGACGTGGGACGCAGCGGGCGTCCACCCGGACGACGTCACCGACCTGTCGGACCTCGCGCGGCTGCCCTTCACCACCAAGGCCCACCTGCGCGACAACTACCCGTTCGGCATGTTCGCGGTGCCGCGCGAGCAGGTGGCGCGGGTGCACGCGTCGTCGGGCACCACCGGCAAGCCCACCGTCGTCGGCTACACCCACGACGACCTCGACACCTGGGCGACGGTGATGGCCCGCAGCATCCGCGCGTCCGGCGGCCGCGCGGGCCACCTCCTGCACAACGCCTACGGCTACGGCCTGTTCACCGGCGGCCTCGGCGCGCACTACGGGGCCGAGCGCCTCGGGTGCACCGTCGTGCCCGTCTCCGGCGGCATGACCGAGCGACAGGTGCAGCTCATCGGCGACTTCCGTCCGGACATCATCATGGTCACGCCGTCGTACATGCTCTCGGTCGTCGACGAGATGGAGCGCCAGGGCATCGACCCGCGCTCGACGTCGCTCCAGGTCGGGATCTTCGGCGCCGAGCCGTGGACCAACGACATGCGCCGCGAGATGGAGGAGCGTCTCGACATGCACGCCGTCGACATCTACGGGCTGTCCGAGGTGATGGGGCCCGGCGTCGCCAACGAGTGCGTCGAGACCAAGGACGGCCTGCACGTCTGGGAGGACCACTTCTACCCCGAGGTCATCGACCCGGTCACGCTGGAGGTGCTGCCCGACGGCGAGAAGGGCGAGCTCGTCCTCACCTCGCTCACCAAGCAGGCCATGCCGGTGATCCGGTACCGCACCCGCGACCTCACCCGCCTGCTGCCGGGGACCGCCCGGACCATGCGCCGGATGGAGAAGGTCACCGGCCGCACCGACGACATGATCATCCTGCGCGGCGTGAACCTGTTCCCCACGCAGGTCGAGGAGCTCATCCTCTCCACCACCGCGCTGTCACCGCACTTCCAGTGCGTGCTCGACCGCGACGGCCACCTCGACGCGATGACCGTGCTGGTCGAGCGCCGGGAGGCGGCGTCGCCGTCGGTCGCCACCGAGGCCGGCCACCGCCTGCGCGAGCAGGTGAAGAGCTCGATCGGCGTCACCGTCGACGTCGAGGTGGTCGACCCCGGAACCGTCGAGCGGTCCGTCGGCAAGATGCGTCGCATCGTCGACCGCAGGCCGTCGCGCTAGGTCGTTGCCCGCACGCGAGGAGCGTGCGAGACTCGTTACCGACCGATCGGTCTGTAAATGCTCGGACGCGAGCACCTGGAGGTTCGATGTCGCCCACCACCGAGACGCACCCGGACGAGGCGGAGCTGCTGGCGTCGTTCGACCGCACCCTCGCGCGCCACGACCGCGTCGAGCCCCGCGACTGGATGCCCGAGAAGTACCGCTCCACGCTCGTGCGGCAGATCGCGCAGCACGCCCACTCCGAGATCATCGGGATGCAGCCCGAGGGCAACTGGATCTCTCGCGCCCCCTCACTGCGGCGCAAGGCGATCCTGCTGGCCAAGGTGCAGGACGAGGCAGGCCACGGCCTGTACCTCTACTCCGCCGCCGAGACGCTCGGCGTCTCGCGCGACGACCTGACCCTCAGGCTGGTCGAGGGCCGGCAGAAGTACTCCTCGATCTTCAACTACCCGACGCTGTCCTACGCCGACGTGGGGACGATCGGCTGGCTCGTCGACGGCGCGGCGATCTGCAACCAGGTGCCGCTGTGCCGCACGTCCTACGGCCCCTACGGCCGCGCGATGATCCGGATCTGCAAGGAGGAGTCGTTCCACCAGCGCCAGGGTTACGAGCTGCTGTCGACGATGATGCGCGGCACCGACGAGCAGCGCGCGATGGTGCAGGAGTCGGTCGACCGGTTCTGGTGGCCGGCGCTGATGATGTTCGGCCCGCCCGACGACGACTCCCCCAACACCGCGCAGTCCATGGCCTGGGGCATCAAGCGCGACACCAACGACGAGCTGCGGCAGAAGTTCGTCGACATGTCGGTGCCGCAGGCCGAGGCCCTCGGCGTCACGCTCCCCGACCCACAGCTGGCCTGGAACGCCGAGCGCGGCCACCACGACTTCGGCCAGCCCGACTGGGACGAGTTCCGCGCCGTCGTCGCCGGGGGCGGCCCGTGCAACGCCCAGCGCGTCGCGCACCGCCGTCGCGCTCACGAGGAGGGCGCGTGGGTCCGCGAGGCCGCCACGGCGTTCGCGCGGCGTGAGCAGGAGGCGTCGTGAGCGACGAGGGCGCCCCGCGCGGCGAGTGGCCGCTCTACGAGATCTTCGTGCGCGGCAAGCGCGGCCTGAACCACGTGCACGTCGGCTCCCTGCACGCCGCCGACGACCAGATGGCCCTGCGGCACGCCCGCGACGTCTACACCCGCCGCAACGAGGGCGTCAGCATCTGGGCGGTGCGCGCCGACGCCGTGGTGGCGTCGAGCCCGGACGAGAAGGACCCGCTGTTCGCGCCCGCCGGCGACAAGGTCTACCGGCACCCGACGTTCTACGCCATCCCCGACGACGTCCCCCACATGTGAGCGTGAGATGACCGACCACGACAACGTCTACGACGGCCTGCTCGGCGGCGACGACTCCCAGTGGGCGTTCGGCACCGACTTCGAGGACCCGCTGGCCGGGGTCGACACCACGATCCCGGACGGCGTCGACCCCGCCGCGCTCGCCACCTACTGCCTGATGCTGGGCGACGACGCCCTGGTCTACAGCCACCGCCTCGCCCAGTGGGCCAGCAACGCGCCCGACCTGGAGGAGGACATCGCGCTTTCCAACATCGCGCTCGACCTCCTCGGGCAGGCGCGGTTGCTGCTGGCACGCGCGGCCGCGGCCGACCCCACCCAGGTGCCCGCGATGCCGGCCGGCTCGCCCGTGCCAGCCGAGGACGCGCTGGCGTTCTTCCGCGACGAGCGGCAGTTCCGCAACGTCCGGTTCGTCGAGGCCGAGAACGGCGACTTCGCCGTCACCATCGCGCGCCTGCTTGTCTTCTCGACCTACCGACTGACGCTGTTGCAGCGCTTGGCCGGCAGCCGCGACGCCGTCCTGTCGGCCGTGGCCGTCAAGGGGGTCAAGGAGCTGACCTACCACCGCGACTACGCGGCCCGCTGGTTCCTCACCCTCGCCCAGGGCACCGAGGAGTCGAGGCGCCGGCTGCTCGACGCGCTGCCGCTGGTGTGGGCGCTGCACGACGAGCTGTTCCGCTCGCACCCGGTGGAGGCCGCCGTGGCCGAGCAGGGCGTCGGCGTCGACCCGTCGACGGTCGCCGACGAGGTCGACGTCCTGCTCGAGCAGCTGCTGTCGGTCAGCGCCGTGGAGCGCCCCGCCGTGGCTCAGGTCGGGCCGGTCGACCGCGGCACCGGCCGCGACGGCCGCCACAGCGAGTCGATGGGACGCCTGCTGGCCGAGATGCAGGTCGTGGCGCGCGCCCACCCGATGGGCCAGTGGTGACCGCCGCCGCGGCCACGGGCACCGCCTGGGACGTCGCCGCCGAGGTCACCGATCCCGAGATGCCCATGCTCACGCTGGCCGACCTCGGCGTGCTGCGCGACGTCCGCGTGGACGGCGACGCCGTGACGGTCACCATCACGCCCACCTACTCGGGCTGCCCGGCGATGGCGACGATGCGCGACGACCTCGTCCACCGGCTGCGCGACCACGGGTTCGACGACGTCCGGGTGCAGGTGAGCCTGACCCCCGCGTGGTCCACCGACTGGATCACCGACCGCGGCCGGCGGGCCCTGGTCGAGCACGGGATCTCCGCACCCGGCCCGGCCGCTGCGCACGACGGCCCGGTCGCCCTGACGCTGATCCCCACCCGTCGCGCGCTCACCTGCCCGCGGTGCGGGTCCGACGACACCAGGCTCGTCTCGGAGTTCGCGTCGACGGCGTGCAAGGCCCTGTACCGCTGCGCGGCGTGCCTCGAGCCGTTCGACCACGTCAAGGAGCACTGACGTGGCGTTCCACGAGCTCACCGTCGCCCGCGTCGAGCACCTCACCGACGACTCCGCGGCGGTCACCTTCGCGGTGCCCGACCACCTGCGCGACGACTTCGACTTCGCCGCCGGCCAGTCGCTCACCGTGCGTCGCGTGGTCGACGGCCAGGACCACCGCCGCTCGTACTCGATCTGCGCCCCGGCCGGGTCGCCGCCGCGGGTCGGCGTCCGCGTCGTCCCGGACGGGATGTTCTCCACCTGGCTGGTCCGCGACGTGCGGGTCGGCGACACCGTCGAGGTTCAGACGCCCACGGGCAGCTTCCGCGCCGACCCCGCCACCGGCGGACGGCACCTGTGCGTCGCGGCCGGGTCGGGTATCACGCCGATGCTGTCGATCGCGTCGACCGTGCTCACCCACCCCGACGCGCGGGTCACGCTGCTCTACGGCAACCGCACGACCGACACGGTGATGTTCGCCGAGGAGCTGGCCGACCTCAAGAACCGTCACGGCCACCGGCTCGACCTCGTCCACGTGCTGTCGCGCGAGCCCCGCGACGTCGAGCTGTTCTCCGGGCGACTGGACGCCGACCGGCTGCGGCGGCTGTTCGCCACCCTGGTGCCGCTCGACGACGTCGACCACGTCTGGCTGTGCGGCCCGTTCGGCCTGGTCACCGACGCCCGCGAGGTGCTCGACGAGCTCGGCGTCAGCCGCGACAAGGTCCACGTCGAGCTGTTCCACGTCGACGAGCCACCCCCCGAGGTGCACCGGCCGGACGTGGTCGTCGAGGGCGACACCAGCGAGGTGACGATCAGCCTGGACGGCCGCACCACCACCGCCGCCATGCCCCGGGGACGGTCGATCCTCGACGGTGCCGCAGCCACCCGCAACGACCTGCCCTTCGCCTGCAAGGGCGGGGTGTGCGGGACGTGTCGCGCGCACGTCGTCGAGGGCGAGACCGACATGCGACGCAACTACGCGCTCGACGACGACGAGGTCGCACGCGGCTTCGTGCTGACCTGCCAGACGTTCCCCGTCGGCGACCGGGTCGTCGTCGACTTCGACGCCTGAGCAGGTGAGCCCGATGCCCGACGCCGACGCCCGCAGGATCGCCGAGGTCAGCACCGAGCAGATGTGGTCCGCCGACGCCGCCAGCCGCATGCTCGGCATGCAGGTGCGTGCGGTGTCCCCCGGCGCCGCGACGGTCACGATGGTCGTCCGCGCCGACATGGTCAACGGGTGGGACGTCTGCCACGGTGGGCTGATCGCCTCGTTGGCCGACTCCGCCTTCGCGGTGGCCTGCAACTCCCGCGGCACCGTGACGGTCGCGTCGGGGTTCGACGTCGCGTTCGTCGAGCCGGGACGGCTGGGCGACGAGCTCGTCGCGACCGCGAGCGAGGTGGTGCTGCGCGGACGGTCGGGGGTCTACGACGTGAGCGTGCGACGCGCGTCCGACGACGTCGTCGTGGCGGTGTTCCGCGGACGGAGCCGCAGCCTGGGGCGTCCCAACCCGGCGCTCTGACCGGGCCCGTCACCGACCCGGTCGCGGCACCAGCCCGTCGAAGGCCATCGTGGCCACGGTCGAGGCCAGCCGGGCGGGCTCCACCGGGCCACCGACGCGGTACCACTCGACCAGCGAGTTGACGGTGCCGAACAGCAGCCGGCTGATCAGCACCGGGTCGATGTCGTCGCGCAGGCTGCCCTCGGCGACCGCGTCCCGGACGAGCGAGGCGACCTTGTCGTCGATCACGCGGCGCCGCTCCAACGCCGCGAGCTCGACCTCGCTGTTGCCCCGCACCCGCAGCAGCAGCGTGACGGCCGGCAGCTGGTCGGCGAGGATCAGCACCGACTGCTCGACCGCGGTGCGCAGACGCTCGTGGGCGCTGGTGCCGGCCGACGCGAGCGCGACGTCGACCGCCGCGCTGAGCCCGTCGAGCGCCTCGTCGAGGGCCGCGGACAGCAGCGCCTCCTTGCTCGGCACGTGGTGGTAGATCGCGGACTTGCTCAGCCCGAGCTCGCGGGCCAGGTCGCCCATGCTCGTCGCGTCGTACCCCTGGGCGTTGAACAGCTCGACGGCCCGGCGCAGGACGGTCTGCTGGTCGTACCCCGGCCGACCGCGACGCGACGGGGCCGGCTCAGGTGGACCGTCGTCACGCATGGGGCCGATCGTCCCACGCGTGACGGCTACGGCAGCAGCGACAGCACCGCGTCGGCGAACGCCTGGGGGTCCTCCTGCGGCGGGACGTGGCCGACGTCGGGCAGCAGGAGCCGCTCGAACGGGCCGGTGAACCGGTCGTCGTCGTCGGCCGGTCCGGAGCCGTCGCCCAGCCCGTCGGCCCCGCTGTCCAGGACGACGGTGGGCACCGGGATCGTCGGCGACGTGGCGAGTCGTCGCTCCAGGGCCTCGTAGGTCTCGTCGCCGGCGACCAGGCCGTACCGGTGCCGGTAGGAGTGGATGACCGTGTCGACGAAGTCGGGGTTGTGCAGGCTGGGCGCCGACGCGGCGAACGCCTCGGCGGCGCCGGCCCATGCCGGCGACCAGTCGCGCCACAGCAGGGAGCACAGGGCGTCCCGGTCGTCGACGAGCGCGTGGCGACCGCGCTCGGAGTGGAAGTAGTACTGGTACCAGTACGTCTTGTCCGACTCCGGCGAGCCCGGCCGTGCCGAGGCCGCGATGTCCTGGACGTTGTAGCCGCCGACCGTCACCAGGCCGTCCACCCGCTCGGGGAACAGCGCCGACGCGACGCACGCCGCGCGTCCGCCCCAGTCGTAGCCCGCGACGACCGCCCGCTCGATCCCGAGCGCGTCGAGCAGCTCGACGAGGTCCTGGCCCAGCGCGGCCTGCTGGCCCGACCTCAGGGTGCCCGCCGACCGGAACCGGGTCGGCCCGAAGCCCCGGAGGTACGGCGCGACGACCCGCGCCCCGGCGTCCGCGAGCCGTGGAGCCACCTCGTCGTAGCACCGCACGTCGTACGGGAAGCCGTGCAGCAGGACCACGGGCGGTCCCCCGGGGTCGCCGACGGTCTCGTAGCCCACGTCCAGGACCGGTGTCGTCGTCCGGTGCACCGCGCTGATCGGCATGCCTCACCCTGGCACGGGCGTTTGACGGCGGGCACCCCACCGGCGCACACTGGTTGAACCTTCAATCGAAAGCCGCACCGCATGCACCGCGTCACCTCGCTCCCCCACCTGCTGCTCGGATGGGTCGTGACGCTCGCGGGCGTCGCGCTGGTGCCGCTGCCCGGACCGGGCACCGTGGTGCTGGTCCTCGGCGTGGGGCTGCTGTCGTCGCACTACGCCTGGGCCGAGCGGGCGCTCGCGCCCCTGCGCGACCGGGCCCGCGCCGCGGTCGCCTTCGGCGTGGCGACGCGGTCGAGGATCGCCGTGTCGCTCACCGGGGTGCTCGTGGTCGTCGCCCTCGGTGTCCTCTGGTGGGTCGACCCCGCCATCCCGGCCGGCCGGCTGCTCGGCGTGCCGGTCGGCGACCACCTCCCGTTCGGGGGCACGTGGACGGCCGTCGGTCTGTGGGCGTCGGCGGTCACCAGCGGAGCCCTGGTCGTCGGCAGCGCGCTGGCCGCGCGTCCGTCCACCTCGCGCGCCTGCCGCGGCTGCACCGCCTGACCTCGCGCGCCGGGCTCAGCGGGCGGGCGGACGGTGCCTGAAGACGTTGGCCCGCAGCGCCCTCGGCAGCGGCCCGCACCGCCCCTCGACCCAGCCCACGAGGGCGTCGACCTGCTCGGGGCGGACCACCTCGCCCAGCCAGGTGTCACGGTCGGATCGCCGGCGTCGCAGGTCGCGCACCAGCACGACGTTGCTGCGCTCGCAGACGCCCAGGCAGTCGACCACCCGCACGCGCACGCGGTCGTCGGCCGTCGCGAGCAGCGCGGCCCGGTGCGCCTCGTGGTCGACGCCCGGGTGCTTGCGCGTCGTCCCGCAGCAGCAGTCGTGGCACACCGTCACGCTGACGTCGGGCGCCCGCCCGCTCACGGGACGAGGTCGACGTCGGGCCGGATGTCGGTCGCGGGCACCAGGTCCTGCTCCTCCAGCGACGACCGCAGCTGCTCGGCGGCGTCGATGTTGAGCGGGCCGCTCACCCAGGCCGCGTACGGCAGGTTCAGGAAGCGCCCCTCGCGGACGGCCGGGAGGTCCCGGGTGCTCGGGTTGCTGCGCAGCACCTGCACCTTCTCCTCGAACGTCTGGCCGGGGTAGTCCACGAACGCGACGTAGTCCGGCTGCGACGAGACGACCCGCTCCCACGACACCGTCGTCCAGGTGTCCTCGAGGTCCTCGGTCGCGTTGCGGGCCCCGGCGGCGTCGATGATGGCCTGGGGACCGCCGAACGACCCGCTGGTGAACGGTGCGGTGGTGCCCGAGTCGAACAGGAACACCGTGGGTCGCTCGGTCGCCTGGGGTGCCGACTCCAGCTTCTCGAGCCGCTCGTCGATGTCGGCGACGCGCGCCGCCGCGCCGTCCTCGTGCCCGGTGATCCGGCCGAGGTTGGTGAGGTCGGTGCGCAGCGCGTCCCACGGCGGCACCGTGCCGCGCGCCTCGCCGTCGCCCTGGCGGCAGGACTCGGTGAGCGTGTAGGCGGCGATGTCGCGGTCGGCGAGCGCGTCGGGCGTGAGGTTGTCGTCCTCGTTCCAGCCGTAGTTCCAGCCCGCGAACACCACGTCGGGACGCGTGGCGATCACGTTCTCCAGGGTGGGGCTCTTCTCGGTGGCCACGGGCAGCGCGTCGACGACGTCGGCCCCGTAGGCGCGCTTCAGCACCTGCTCGTCGTCGTTCAGGCCCGCGATGCCGGCGACGTTGGCCGCCGCGCCGATGGACAGCACCATCGAGATCATGCCGCCGTCGTAGACGTAGAGCCGCTCGGCCGGCTCAGGGAACGCGGCCTGCCGGCCGCAGTTGTCGAGCGTGACGGTCGCCGACCCGGCGACGTCGTCGTCGCTCCGCCCGCCTCCCCCGCAGGCGGCGGTGGTGGCGAGCAGCCCGATCAGGGCGGCAGCGGCCAGGGTGCGGCGGGACGTCGTCGTCATCGGTGGGTCTCCTGGGTCGGTCGGGCGGGTGACGTGACGGGTCGGCCGGGGCCGACCACGAGGTGCTGGTGGCCCTGCTCGTCGAGCAGGTGGGTGGCGCGCACGCCGAAGACGTCCTGGACGGTCCGCGCCGTGAGCGCGACCTCGGGCGGTCCGGCGGTCAGGACGCCGCCGTCGTGCAGCACCACGACGTGGTCGAAGTGGGAGGCGGCCAGGCCGAGGTCGTGGATCGCGGTGAGCACGGTGCGTCCGGTGGCCCGCAGCTGGTGCAGCAGCTCGACCTGGTGCCGGACGTCGAGGTGGTTGGTGGGCTCGTCGAGGACGATCAGGTCGCAGTCCTGCACGAGCCCGCGCGCCAGGCTCACGCGGCGTCGCTCGCCGCCGGACAGGTCGGCGCACGCCCGGTCGACCGCGTCGGCCATGCCCACCCGGTCCAGCGCCTCGAGCGCGAGGCGTCGGTCGTCCGCGCCGCGGGACCACGGCGGCCGGTAGGGCAGCCGTCCCAGAGCGACGAGCTCGCCCACGCGCATGTCGGCCGGCGGCTGCTCCTCCTGGGCGACGTAGGCGATCTCGCGGGCGCGCTCCCGCGCCGACATGCCATGGACGTCGCGTCCGTCGATCTCGGCCCTGCCGGACACCGGGGCGAGCAGGCCCGAGAGCGTGCGCAGCAGCGTCGACTTGCCCGACCCGTTGACGCCCACGACCGCGACCATCTGCCCGGTGCCGACGTCGAGGTCGACGTCGTGCAGCACGGTGCGTCCACCCACCGCGCAGGCGAGGGACCGTGCCCGCATCGCGACGGCGTGGGCGCTCACGACTCGCCGCCGAACCGGTACTGACGACGGCCCAGGAGCACCAGGAAGATCGGCGCGCCGACGATGCCGGTGACGACGCTCAGCGGCACCTCCTGCGGGCTGACGGCGGTGCGCGCGACGACGTCCACCCACAGCAGGAACAGCGCGCCGGCGAGGGCGGCGAGCGGCAGCACCGCACGGTGACCGGTGCCGACGACCAGGCGCGCCAGGTGCGGCACCACCAGACCCACGAACCCGATGCCGCCCGAGACCGCGACGAGCACCCCGACCAGCACCGCGCTGAGCACGAACAACGTCACCCGCAGCGCACGCACGGGGACCCCCACGGCGCTCGCGGTGTCGTCGCCGGTCGCGAGCGCGTCCAGCCAGCCGTGCAGCCCCAGCACCACGACGGTCGCGACGAGCACCGCGACGACGGGCGGCACCAGCTGCGCCCAGGTCGACCCGGCCAGTGAGCCGAGCAGCCAGAACAGCACCGACTGGGTGGCCCGCGGCTCGTCGCTGAGGAACACCAGGAAGCTCGAGACCGACGAGAACGCCGACGACATGACCACGCCGGTCAGCACGAGCCGCAGCGGCGTCAGCCCGCCCTGCGCGATCGAGATGCCGAACACCAGGACGGACGCGGCCAGCGCGCCGAGCAGCGCACCCACCGACAGCGCCCAGACGCCGAGGCCGCCGAGCACGCCGAGCGCGATCACGAGGGTGGCGCCGACGCCCGCGCCGGCCGAGACCCCGAGGAGGTACGGGTCGGCCAGGGGGTTGCGCACCAGCGTCTGCATCGTCGCTCCGGCGATCGCCAGGCCCGCCCCCACCACCATCGACATCAGCACCCGCGGCGCGCGCAGCTCCCACACGATGGCGTCGTACACGGGGTCGTCGCCCGGCCGGCCCTGGAGCAGCCGCGACTGCAGGACGTCGACCACCCCGGACGGGCGCAGCGGCTCCGAGCCGAGCCCGAGCGAGACCACCGCGGAGAACGCCGTCAGCGCCACCATCGCGGCGTACAGCAGCACGACGCCGGCGCGCCGCGCGGCGGTCGGTGGGCGGAACGGGGCCACAGTGGCCATGACGGGGTCTCGAATCGGATCTGGGGCCCGGTTCGCGGGGCCCGACGGTCACGTCGAGCCAGCCGGTCTTCGGACTCGGGATCGACCCGGCGGGACACCTTCCCGGGCTTGTCGCCCAGTGGCACGTCGTCCCGCCAGTCACCCTCACCGCTGCGCGTCAGCTCCGGATTCCCACCGGATTCCCGCACACCCACAGGCGTGTTCTGGCTCGGCCCGGACGCTAGCACACCGTCGCAGGGCCTACCCTGTCGTCGTGCCCACGCCTGCGAACCCGACGTCCGGCGCCCTGCGCTGGGCGCGCGCGTCGTTCGTGGCCGCGGCGACGGTGGTCGTCGCGGTGCTCGCGCACCACCTCGCGGGCGGCATGGCGGCCCCGACGTGGGTGCTCGCCGGCGTGGTCGTCGGTGCGGCCGTGCTCGCGCACCGGCTGAGTGCGCACCGGTGGAGCACCCGCGAGCTGGTCGCGGTGTTCGTCGCCGCCCAGGGGGCGCTGCACCTCGCGTGCACCCTCGGCGGACCGATGCCGATGGACGGCGCGCCGTCCGCGCCGCTGATGCTCGCCACGCACGCCTGCGCGACGGCGCTGTCGGTCGCCGCGGTCCGTCACGGCGAGGCGGTGCTGTGGTCGCTCGTCGAGGTGCTCGCCATGCGGCCGGTGCTCGCGCTGTCGTCGCCGGCCGGCGTGCCCGTCGTCGGCCCGCGCACCGCCGCGGCCACCACGCGCGACCGTCGCCTGGTGTCGCAGGTCCTGCCGCACGTCGCACCGGTCCGGGGCCCGCCGGCCTGACCGGCACCGCGCGTCGCGTGGTGCCCGCACGCCCTCACGGCCGCCACCACCCAGGACGACGATGACCACGACCGACCCCGCGACCACCCTCGAGACCGACGACCTCGACCGCCCACCGACCCGGCGCGCCTCGCTGCGCCCCCTGCTCACCCGCCTGCACTTCTACGCCGGGATCTTCGTCGGCCCGTTCATCGTGGTCGCGGCGCTCTCTGGCCTGCTCTACGCCGTCTCGCCTCAGATCGAGCAGGTCGTGCACGCCGACCAGGTCGGCACCGACTCCCGCGGACCCGAGCGGACGCTCGCCGAGCAGGTCGACGCCGCCCGCGCCGTCCGGCCCGACCTGCCCCTGCTCGCGGTGCGACCCGCCGCCGAGCCCGGCCAGACCACCCGTGTCCTGTTCGACGGCGGTCGCACCGCCGACAGCGAGCGCCAGGCGATGTTCGTCGACCCCGTCACCGCCGAGACGCAGGGTGAGCTGACCGTCTACGGATCGTCCGGGTCGCTCCCGACCCGCACCTGGATCAGCAACCTGCACCGCAGCCTGCACCTCGGCGACGTCGGCCGCCTGTACTCCGAGCTGGCCGCGTCCTGGCTGTGGGTGGTCGCCGTGGTCGGCGTCGCCCTGTGGTGGACCGGTCGCCGGCGCGGGTCACGGCTGCGACCGTACAGAGACGGTGGACCCCGTCGCCGCACGCTGTCGTGGCACGGAGCCACCGGCACCTGGATCGTCCTGGGCATGCTGATGCTGTCGGCCACGGGCCTGACCTGGTCCCAGCACGCCGGCGCGAACGTCACCGAGCTGCGCACGGCGCTCAGCTGGTCGACGCCCGCGGTCACGTCCGACCTGGCGACCGGCACCGGCGACACCGGCGAGCACGAGGGCCACTCCGACCACGGCGGCGGCGCGTCCGAGACCGCACCGGTCGGCGACGAGCCCGGCGTCGGGTTCGACGCCGCCCGTCAGGCGGCCACCGTCGAGGGCCTGTCGGGGCCGCTCGAGATCACCGCACCCACGAGCGCCACCGGCACCTACGTCGTCGCCGAGCTCGACAAGCACTGGCCCACCCGGGCCGACGCCGTGTCGATCGACCCCGCCGACGGGTCCGTCGTCGACGTCGTCCGGTTCGCGGACTACCCCTTCGCCGCCAAGCTCGCCCGCTGGGGCATCGACCTGCACATGGGTCTGCTCTTCGGCGTCTGGAACCAGGTCGCCCTGGTCCTGCTCGCCGGCGCGATCACCGCGATGACGGTCTGGGGCTACCGGATGTGGTGGCTGCGCCGTCCCACCCGGGGACCCCGCCTGCGCGCCGGACGCCCCGCGCGGCGCGGCGCGTGGCGTCAGGCCCCGACGCCCGCGCTCGTCGTCGCGGCCGTCCTCGCTCTGATCGCCGGCTGGTTCATGCCCGTGCTGGGCGTCAGCCTGCTCGGGTTCCTCGTGGTCGACGCGGTCGTCGGGCTGCAGCGTCGACGGCGGACCGCCTAGGGGCCGTCGAGCAGGCCGAGCTCGGGGTGGTCGCGATCGACCTTCTGCAGGCGCCAGCGGTCGGCGAACAGCGCGATCGGCGAGCCGTCGAGCCGGTAGGCGATCTCGACGCCGATCGAGCCCTGCAGCAGCTTGACCGCGTCGTCGTCCGGCAGCGTGCGCGAGACGCCGTGCGACAGCGGCTCGGTGCGGATCGCGGCCCCGAACTCGCTGTCCATCCGCTCGATCGCGACGTCGAACTGCATCGGACCGACCGCGGCGAGCACCGGGGCCTGCTCCCCGTGGATGGGCGAGCGCAGCACCTGCACGACACCCTCGCGGTCGAGCTGCGCCAGGCCGCGGTGCAGCTGCTTGTAGCGGCTGGCGTCGACGCCGCGCGCCACCCGGAAGTGCTCGGGGTCGAAGCGCGGGATCGGCGGGTAGCGGACGGCCGGGCCGGCGTAGACGGTGTCGCCGATCGTCAGCTCGCTGGCGTTCACCAGCCCGATGACGTCGCCGGGGTAGGCGACGTCGGCGCTGCGGCGCTCGCGGCCGAACATCGTGTGCACGTACTTGGTGGTGACCTTGCGGCCGGTGCGCGCGTCGGTGACGCTCATGCCGCGCTCGAACACGCCGCTGCACACGCGGGCGTAGGCCACGTGGTCGCGGTGCGCCTTGTCCAGGCCCGCCTGCATCTTGAACACCAGCGCGCTGAACGGCGAGCCGACGTCACGGTGGTGCCCGTCGACGTCGTCGGCGCCCGCGGGCGCGGGTCCGAGCCGCTCGAGCACGCCGAGCAGGTGGCTGACGCCGAAGTTGAGCGCGGCCGAGGCGAACACCGTCGGCGAGGTGTCGCCCGACAGGAACGTCTCCTGGTCGTGCACTCCCCCGTCCTCGCGCACCAGCGCCAACGTCTCCTGGGCCGTCGCGAAGTCGACGGGGTGCTGGGCGAGCGCCTCGTCGGCGGACAGCTGCGTCTCGGGCGCGCGGGTGGCGCCGCCGGCGGTGCGCTCGTACGCCGTCATCTCACCGGTGTCGGCGTCGAGGACGCCGCGGAAGTCGCCCGCGACGCCGACCGGCCAGGTCAGGGGCGTCGGACGGATGCCGATGCGCTCCTGGATCTGGTCGATCAGCTCGAGCGGGTCCAGACCTGGCCGGTCCCACTTGTTGACCACGGTGATGATCGGCAGCCGGCGACGCCGGCACACCTGGAACAGCTTGAGCGTCTGCGGCTCGAGGCCCTTGGCGGCGTCGAGCAGCATGACGGCGCAGTCGACGGCCGACAGCACCCGGTAGGTGTCCTCGGAGAAGTCGGCGTGGCCGGGGGTGTCGAGCAGGTTGAGCACGACCTCGTCGTAGTCGAACTGCAGCGCCGTGGAGGCGATCGAGATGCCTCGCTGCTGCTCCATCTCCATCCAGTCCGACACGGTGGCGCGGCGGCCGCCCTTGCCGTGGGTGGCACCGGCCTGCGTGATCACCTGCGCGTGCAGGGCCAACGCCTCGGTCAGCGTCGACTTGCCCGCGTCGGGGTGCGAGATGACGGCGAACGTCCGCCGACGCGCGGCCTCGCGGACGCCCTCCCCGGCGGTGGACGACTCCTCTGGCACCCGGGTGCTCACTCCTCGATGACGACGGCCGAGACCAGCGGCTCGCGGTGCAGGCGGCGCTTGAGCCAGCGACGCGTCTCGCGACCGATGACCTGCTCGACGTCGTTGACGCTGCGCGGGCGGCTCATCTTGATCACCTGGTCGGCGAGCGTCCTGGTGAGCTCGCCGAAGTCGTCGGCGTCGTCGACCACGCCGTGCGTCAGGTACTCGGGGTCCTCGCCGAAGCGGCCCGAGGCGAGGTCGACGATCGCGATGACGGTGACGATGCCCTCGTCGGACAGCGTGCGACGCTGCGACAGCGTGCGCTCCGTCGTGCGGCCGACGACCTTGTTCTCGACGTAGACGTACTCGGCCTGCGTGGTGCCGGTGCGGGTGATGGCGCCGTCGACGAGGTCGACGACGTCGCCGTCCTGGCAGACCAGCACGTTGCCCTCGGGCACACCGGTCTTGATCGCGAGCTCGGCGTTGGCCTTGAGGTGGCGCCACTCGCCGTGAACCGGGAGCACGTTGGACGGCTCGAGGATGTTGTAGCAGTACGTCAGCTCGCCGGCGCTCGCGTGGCCCGACACGTGGACCTTGGCGTTGCCGGAGTGCACGACGTGCGCACCGCGCTTGCCCAGGCCGTTGATCAGGCGGTTGATCGCGTTCTCGTTGCCGGGGATCAGCGAGCTGGCCAGCAGCACGGTGTCGCCGTCGGTGACGTCGATCGTGTGGTCGCCGGCGGCCATGCGCGACAGCGCGGCCATCGGCTCGCCCTGGGAGCCGGTGCAGATCAGCGTCACCTGCGACGGGGGCAGCTTGTTGCATGCCTTGAGGTCGACGAGCAGGCCCTGGGGCACGTCGAGGTAGCCGAGGTCCTGGGCGATCTTCATGTTGCGCACCATCGAGCGGCCGATGAAGGCCACCTTGCGGCCACTGGCGTGCGAGGCGTCCAGCACCTGCTGGATGCGGTGCACGTGGCTGGCGAAGCTCGAGACGATGACGCGACGGGGCGCGCGGCGGAACACCTGCTCGATGGCCGGCAGCAGGTCGCGCTCGGACATCGTGAAGCCCGGGACCTCGGCGTTGGTCGAGTCCGAGAGGAACAGGTCGACGCCCTCGTCGCCGAGGCGGGCGAACGCGCGCAGGTCGGTGATGCGGTCGTCCAGCGGGAACTGGTCCATCTTGAAGTCGCCCGTGTGCAGCAGCAGGCCGGCCTCGGTGCGGACGGCGATCGCCAGGCCGTCGGGGATGGAGTGGTTGACCGCGACGAACTCGAGGTCGAACGGGCCGAAGGAGCGACGGTCGTCGGCCTCGACCTCGACGGCGTTGAGCTTGAGGTTGAACTCCACGAGCTTGGCCTCGAGCAGCGCCAGCGTCAGCTTGGAGCCGACGACGGGGATGTCGGGGCGCTCGCGCAGCAGGTACGGCACGCCGCCGATGTGGTCCTCGTGGCCGTGGGTCAGGACGAGCGCGTCGATCTTGTCGAGGCGGTCCTTGATCGGCGCGAAGTCGGGGATGATCACGTCGATGCCGGGCTGGTGCTCCTCGGGGAAGAGCACGCCGCAGTCGATGACGAGCAGCCGGCCGGCGTGCTCGAACAGGGTCATGTTGCGGCCGACGTCGCCGAGCCCGCCCATGGGGGTGACGCGGAGGCCGCCCGCGGGGAGCTTGGGCGGGCGGCGCTGGTCGTTTCGGGGCACGTGGGGTGGTCCTTCGTTCGCAGGTACGGGGCGGAGTCTGAGGGACACCACGACGGCGGGCGTGCGGCGTCCGCGTCGCGGTGGGGCTTCCACTCAGGACTCGGCCCGACGAGCGGTGCCGTCGCTCGGCCCGGGGTCGTCGGCGCGCGAGGTCTGGACGCGTCCGACGCGGGCGGCGTCAGCCTCGATCGTACTCGCTCCCGGGCCCGTGCCTCACGGCGCGGAGGGCACCATCCAGTCGAGCACCGGCGTGGACTGCAGACCGACCAGGATGCACATCAGCACGAGCAGTCCCAGGCTCCAGCCGATGACCTTGCGGAAGATGTCGCCCTCGCGTCCGCTGAGGCCCACCGCGGCGGCCGCGATGGCGAGGTTCTGGGGGCTGACCATCTTGCCGAGGACGCCGCCCGAGGTGTTGGCCGAGGCCATCAGCACGGGGTCGAGCCCGGCCTGGGCGGCGGTCTGCACCTGCAGCGCGCCGAACAGGGCGTTGGCGGAGGTGTCCGAGCCGGTGACGGCGACGCCGATCCAGCCCAGGATCGGTGCGATCACCGCGAACGCCGAACCCGTCTGGGCGAGCCACGCACCGAGCGAGCCCGTCATGCCCGACAGGTTCAGCACGTAGGCCAGCGCCAGCACCGCCATCACGGTGATGATCGCCGACCGCAGCTCGACGTAGGTGCGGCCGTACGCCCGCAGCGCCTCGCCGGGGCTCACCTTGAGGACCACCATGGTGATCAGGCCCGCGAGGATCATCAGGGTGCCGGCGGCCGGGAGCCAGTTCAGCGTGTAGGTGGTGGTCGAGACGGGGTCGCCCGCGGGGTTCAGCACCTCCAGGCCGGGCCAGTCGAACGCCACCGTCCACGGCTTCTCGGCCAGGAAGTCCTTGATCGCGGGCAGGTTGGCGATCGAGAAGATCGCGATGATGACCACGTACGGCGCGTAGGCGCGGGCCACGTCCGAGCGGCTGTCCGTGACCGGGCCCTCGGCCGTGGTGGTGCCGCCGGACCCCGACGACCCCGTGGTCGTGCGGGCCTCCGCGCGGGAGGGGTCGACGTCCGCGGTGACGATCTCCGACGGCGACCAGACCCGTCCGAGCAGGACCACGGCGGCGGCACCGGCCAGCGCGGCGATGATGTCGGCGAGCGGCACCGAGATGAAGTTGGCCGACACGTACTGGGCGAGCGCGAACGCCACGCCGCAGACGACGGCCGGCAGCCAGGCCTGGCGGATGCCGCGCCGGCCGTCGACCACCAGCACCAGGATCAGCGGCACGATCACGGCCAGGAGAGGCGTCTGGCGTCCCGTCATCGCCCCGAGCGTCTCGGTGGTCAGGCGCGGGTCGTCGCTGACGCCCGAGGTGACGGTGGCCAGCGTGACGATCGGGGTGGCCAGCGCGCCGAACGCGACGGGCGCGGTGTTGGCGATGAGGGCCACCACCGCCGCCTTCAACGGCTCGAAGCCGAGCGCCATGAGCATCACGACGGTGATCGCCACCGGGGTGCCGAAGCCGGCCAGCGCCTCGAGGAGCGCCCCGAAGCAGAACGCGATGATGATCGCCTGCACCCGCTGGTCGGGGCTGACGGTCTCGAACGAGCGGCGCAGCACGTCGAAGTGGCCCGACTTCACCGTGAGGTTGTAGACCCAGATCGCGTTGATGACGATCCACAGGATCGGGAAGAACCCGAACGCCGCACCCTCGGTGGTGGCGAGCAGCGCCTGGCCGACGGGCATCGAGAACAGCGCGACCGCGAGCACGATCGAGACGCCCAGCGAGATCAGCCCCGCGACCCAGGCCTTGAGGCGCAGGGCGCCGAGCAGGACGAACAGGGTGAGCAGCGGGACGGCCGCCACCAGGGCGCTGGCGGTCAGCGACCCGCCGACGGCGTCGAGGTCTTGCTGGAACATGGTGCTCTTTCCGGTGTCGGTGGAGCGGTGGGGTCGGTCAGGGCAGCAACGTGCCGACGTCCGCCCCGCGGATCGAGGCGTCCAGCACCTCGACGGTGTGCGCCATGCCCATCGGGTGGCCCGAGCGCTCGATGGCCGCGGTGACCTGCATCAGGCACCCGGGGTTGGCGGTGACCAGCAGCTCGGCGCCGGTGGCGACGATGTTGCGGGCCTTGCGGTCGCCGAGCTCCTGGGCGGGCTCGGGGTTGAGGATGTTGTAGACGCCCGCGGACCCGCAGCACAGGTCGCCCTCGGGGATCTCGCGCAGCGTCAGGCCGGGCACCCCGCGGAGCAGCTCGCGCGGCTGGGAGCGCACGCCTTGGGCGTGCGCCAGGTGGCACGCGTCGTGGTAGGCGATCGTCACCTCGAGCGGGTGCCGCGGGGCCACCGGGCCGAGCTCGTCCAGCAGCTCGCTGACGTCGCGGACCCGCTCGGCGAAGACGCGGGCACGGTCGGCGTAGGCGGGGTCGTCGGCCAGCAGCTCGGCGTACTCCTTCATCGTCGAGCCACAGCCGGCGGAGTTGACGACGACCCGCTCGACGTCGGAGTCCTCGAACGCGTCGACGAGCGCACGGGCGTACGCCTGGCCCTCGGGCTCGCGTCCGTTGTGCACCGACAGCGCGCCGCAGCAGGCCTGCGACGGCGGGACGACGACGTCGCAGCCCTCGGCCACCAGCACGCGGGCCGTGGCCGCGTTGACGCCGGGGAAGAACGCGCCCTGGACGCAGCCGACGAGCATGCCCACCGTCATCCGGCGCTCCCCCACCGCAGCCATCCGCTCGGGGAGCGGCATCGCCTTGCCGAGCCGGGGGGCCAGGCGCTCCATCGCGGCCAGCTGGGGCGAGATCCTGTCGAGCAGGCCCGAGCGGCGCATCGCCCTGTCGAGGCCGGTGCGCTGCAGCACGCGCAGCGGGCCGCGCAGCAGCCGCAGACGCTTCGGGTGCGGGAACAACGCGAAGATCAGGCCGCGCAGGGCCCGGTCGGGCGCGCTGCGCTGGTGCCGCCGCTCGACCTGCGCGCGGGTCTGCTCGATCAGGCGGTCGTACTGGACGCCGCTCGGGCACGCGGTCACGCAGGCCATGCAGCCCAGGCACGCGTCGATGTGGCCGACCATCGAGTCGGTCATCGGCTCGCCCTCGAGCCCCTCCTTCATCAGGTAGATGCGCCCGCGGGGGCTGTCCATCTCCTCGCCCCACAGTGAGTAGGTGGGGCAGGTGGGCAGGCAGAAGCCGCAGTGCACGCAGTCGCCGATCAACGCCGCGTCGGGCGGTCGGTGGTCGTCGAAGGCCCCCACCGACCCGTTCGCCAGGCCGCCGAGCACGTCGCCGTGGTCGACCACCGCACCCATCTCGCCGAGGGTCCCCTCGGTGTCCTTCTGCTCGGTCATCGTCAGATACCTCCCACGAAGCGGCCCGGCGCGAGCCGGTGGTCGGGGTCGAACTGGTCCTTGACGCGGCGCATCAGCTCCAGCGCCGCCACCGGACCCCAGGCGTCGACGGCCTGCTTCACCGCGGCCGGTGCGTCGACCACGACGGTGCTGCCGCCGTGACGCAGGCACGCCGCACGCAGTCGCTCGACCGCGCCGACGGTGTCGGCGACCGGCGTCGTCGGGCGGAGGGCCGCGTACGCCACGCCCGAGCCCGCCGACCCACGGACCGTCGCACCGACCGCGTCGGCCTCGGCGAGGACGTCGCGCAGGCCGGTGAGCGCGAAGGTGAGCTTGAGCGCCGTGCTGCGGTCGTCGCCCGTGGCGGTGACGTCCCACGGGTAGGTCGCCGCGGGCTCGTCGGACTCGCTGGCGTCGGCGCCCAGCAGCTCGCGGAGCCGGCCCGCACGGCCGGCGACGCCGTCCTCGCGTCCCTCGAGCAGGACGCTGACGGCGCCGCGGCCGTCGGTCCACTCGACCTCGACGGCGGCGGGCACGACCTGGCTGTGCACGGCGGCCTGCGCCAGCTCGAGCGCCCGTGCCGGGTCGGTGGCAGGCGCGCTCACCCACCGGCTGGTGGCGGGCAGGGGGTGCAGGCGGAAGGTGGCGTCGACGACGACGCCGAGCGTGCCGAACGAGCCGATCATCAGCTTGCCGATGTCGTAGCCCGCGACGTTCTTGACCACGCGTCCACCGGCCTTGGCCACGACGCCGTCGGCGCGCACGAACGTGATGCCGATCAGCAGGTCGCGCGCGGCCCCGACCGAGACACGTCGGGCGCCGCTGGCGTTGGTGGCCAGCACGCCGCCGACGGTGCCGCCGGGCACGGTCTCGTCGAGGGTCAGGCGCTGCTCTCCCCCGGCCACCACGCGCTGCAGCTCGCGCATCGGCGTGCCGGCCTGGGCGGAGACGATCAGGTCGCCCGCGGCGTGGTCGAGCACCCGGTCCATCGCCGACAGGTCGAGCAGCACGTCGACCGAGCGCGGCGGCGCGGCCCACGTCAGCTTGGTGCCGGCACCGCGGGGCACGACGGTGAGCCCGTCGGACGCCGCGGCACACATCACCTCGGCCACCTCCTCGACGCTGGTGGGCCGGGCGACCGTTCCGGCCTCCACGCCGTCGACGGCGTCGCGCACGTCGGTCGTCATCAGAAGACCTCCGCGAGACCGGCGTCCTGCAGCGGGTGGGCGCCCTTGTGCCGGCCGGGCACCTCGCCGCACAGGCGGGGCGTCGGGAACAGCTTGCCCGGGTTGGAGATGCCGCCGGGGTCGAAGGCGCAGCGCACCAGCTGCATCGTGTCGAGGTCGTCGTCGCTGTACATCCGGGGCATGTACTTGGCCTTGTCCATGCCCACGCCGTGCTCCCCCGTGATGGAGCCGCCGTGCTCGATGCACAGGTCGAGGATCGCGCCGCTGACCTCCTCGGCCGCGTCGCCGGCGCCCTCCACCGCGTCGTCGAACAGGACCAGCGGGTGCAGGTTGCCGTCGCCGGCGTGGAAGACGTTGGCCACGCGCACGCCGGACGTGCCCGACAGCGCCGCGATGGCGGTGAGCACCTCGGGCAGGGCGGTGCGCGGGATGACGCCGTCCTGGACGATGTAGTCCGGGCTGATGCGGCCCACGGCGGCGAACGCGGACTTGCGTCCCTTCCAGATCAGCGCGCGGTCGACGGGGTCGGTGGCCAGGCGCTGCTCGAACGAGCCGTTCTCGGCGCAGAGCCGCTCGACGTCGGCGTACTCGGCCTCGACGTCCTCGGCCGCGCCGTCGAGCTCGATCACCAGCACCGCGCCGGCGCCGTCGGGGTAGTTGCAGTGCACGGCCGCCTCGGCGGCCTCGATCGCGAGGGCGTCCATCATCTCGATGGCCGCCGGCACGATGCCCGCGGAGATGATCGCCGAGGTCGCCGCACCCGCGTGGTCGGTGGACTCGAAGCCGACCAGGATCGTGCGCACCTCCTCGGGCAGCCGGGTGAGCTTGAGGACCGCCGAGGTGACGATGCCGAGCGTGCCCTCCGAGCCCACCACGGCACCGAGCAGGTCGTACCCGGGCGAGTCGGGCGCGTCGCCGCCGAGGCGGACGATGTCGCCGCCCGGCGTCACGAAGTCGGCACCCACGACGTGGTTCGTCGTGAAGCCGTACTTCAGGCAGTGCGCGCCTCCGGAGTTCTCGGCGACGTTGCCGCCGATGGAGCAGATCTGCTGGCTCGAGGGGTCGGGTGCGTAGTAGTAGCCGTCGGGCGTGGTGGCGCGGGTGACGTCGAGGTTGATGACGCCGGGCTCGACGACGGCGCGCTGGTCGTCGCGGCGCACCTCGGTGATCGTGCGCATCCGCGACGTCACGACGAGCACGCCCTCGGCGTGGGGCAGCGCGCCGCCGGACAGGCCGGTGCCCGAGCCGCGCGCGACGTACGGGACGCCGTGCTCGGCGCAGGCACCGACGAGCGCGGCGAGCTGCCCGGCGTCCTCGGGGATCACCACGAGCGCCGGTGTCACGCGGTAGTGCGCGAGGCCGTCGCACTCGTACGTCCGCAGCCGGGCGCGGTCGGTGATCACGCCCTCGGCGGGCAGCAGCCGACGCGCGACGGCGGCCACCGCGTCCACACCCGTGCTCGTCATCGCTCCTCCTCAGTCGGCCTGCGCGGTGAGACCCGCGCTCTCGATCCCGGCCACGGCGGCGGCCTCGTCGTTGTCGGAGGTGTCGCCGGTGATGCCGACGGCCCCCAGCAGGGCGCCGTCGGCGTCGCGCACGAGCACGCCACCGGGCACCGGCACGAGCGACCCGCCGACGGCGGACGTCACGGCGGCGACGAAGTACGCCTGCTGCTCGGCGCGCGCCATGATCGAGCGCGAGCCCATGCCGAGCGCCAGGGCGCCGTGGGCCTTGCCGAAGGCGATCTCGAAGCGGCTCATCGAGGCGCCGTCCTCGCGCTCGGCGGCGACCACGTGGCCACCGGTGTCGAGGACGACGACGGTGAGGGGCTTGAGACCCGCCTGCTGGCCGTGCGCGCGGGCTGCCGCGACGACGGTGCGGGCGGTCTCGAGGTCGATGCTGGTCACGCGGAGGTCTCCTGGTGGTCGTGGGTCTTCTGCACGGCGCGGCGCCGGTGCAGGATCGGCTCGGTGTAGCCCGACGGCTGCTCAAGCCCGCCGAGCACCAGCTCGCGGGCCGCGGCGTAGGCCTCGCCGTCGAACGACGGCGCCATCGGGACGTACGTCGGGTCCTTGTCGTTCTGGCCGTCGACGACCTCGGCCATCCGACGCAGCGTGCTCTCGACCTGGTCGGCGTCGACGACGCCGTGGTGCAGCCAGTTGGCGACGTGCTGCGCGCTGATCCGGCAGGTGGCGCGGTCCTCCATCAGGGCCTCGCCGGTGATGTCGGGGACCTTGGAGCACCCGACGCCGGCGTCGACCCAACGGACGACGTAGCCGAGCAGCGACTGCAGGTTGTTCTCGATCTCGGCCTGCCGGTCGTCGTCGGACCACTCGGCCGGGTCGCCGAGCGGGACGTGCAGCAGCTGGGCGCGGTCGGCGCGGCGCCCACCGTCGCGCAGCTCCTCCTGCCGGGCCCGCACGTCCACCTGGTGGTAGTGCAGCGCGTGCACGGTGGCGGCCGTGGGCGACGGCACCCAGGCGCAGCTGGCGCCGGCCTGCGGGTGGCCGATCTTGGCCTCGTACATCGCGGCGAGGCTGTCGGGCGCCGCCCACATGCCCTTGCCGATCTGCGCGCGGCCGAGCAGGCCGCACTCCAGGCCGACGTCGACGTTGAGGTCCTCGTAGGCGGCGATCCAGTCCGAGCTCTTCATGGCGCCCTTGCGGACCATCGGGCCCGCCTGCATCGAGGTGTGGATCTCGTCGCCCGTGCGGTCGAGGAAGCCGGTGTTGATGAACGCGACGCGCTCGCGGGCCTGCTCGATGCAGGCCTTGAGGTTGAGCGTCGTGCGGCGCTCCTCGTCCATGATGCCGACCTTGATCGTCAGCGGCGGCAGGCCGAGCAGCTGCTCCACCCGGCCGAACAGCTCGACGGCGAGCGCCACCTCGTCCGGTCCGTGCATCTTGGGCTTGACGACGTACATCGAGCCGGTGACCGAGTTGGGACGCTCGGTGCGGCCCTGGAGGTCGGCGAGGCTGCCGAGCGCGGTGATCGCGGCGTCGAGCAGGCCCTCGGGGACCTCGTCGCCGTTCGCGTCGAGCACGGCGTCGGTGGTCATCAGGTGGCCGACCTGGCGGATGAACAGCAGCGAGCGGCCGCGCAGCGTGACCTCCTCGCCCGTGGGCGAGGTGTACGTCCGGTCGGGGTTCATCGACCGGGTGAAGGTGCGGCCGCCCTTGCTGACCTCCTCGGCCAGCGAGCCGTCCATCAGGTGCAGCCAGTTGCGGTAGCCCAGCACCTTGTCGGCGGCGTCGACCGCGGCGACGGAGTCCTCGAGGTCCATGATCGTGCTGACCGCCGACTCGACGAGCAGGTCCTTGACGCCGGCGCGGTCGGTGCTGCCGATGTCGTCGGCGGCGTCGACCTGGATCTCGACGTGCAGGCCGTGGTGCACCAGCACGACGCCGTCGGGCGACGCGGCGTCGCCGCTGTACCCGACGAGCTGGGCGGGGTCGGCGAGCCTGGCGGTCGCGTCGCCGAGGGTGACGGCGAGGCCGTCGGCGTCCACGGCGTAGGCGGTGGCGTCGGCGTGCGAGCCCGACGCGAGCGGGAAGTGGGCGTCCAGGAGGGCGCGTCCGCGGGCGATG
Source organism: Solicola agrisoli (assembly GCF_049059935.1). Classification (NCBI taxonomy): domain Bacteria; kingdom Bacillati; phylum Actinomycetota; class Actinomycetes; order Propionibacteriales; family Nocardioidaceae; genus Solicola; species Solicola agrisoli. The sequence continues at coordinate 145,632 of NZ_JBMGQR010000001.1, forward strand.
ACCTCGTCGCCGCGTGCCCGGTTGTAGCCCTGGCCGGGGGCGAGGTCGCCGTCGTGGGGCACGACGTCGGACCCGTAGAGCGCGTCGTACAGCGAGCCCCAGCGGGCGTTGACGGCGTTGGTGGCGAAGCGGGCGTTCAGCAGCGGCACGACCAGCTGGGGCCCGGCGAGCCGCGCCACCTCGTCGTCCACGCCGTCGGTGGTGACGGCGACGTCGGCGGGCTCGTCGAGCAGGTAGCCGATCTCGCGCAGGAACGCGGTGTACGCGTCCGCGTCGGGCACACCGGGGTGCTCGCGGTGCCAGGCGTCGATCGAGGTCTGCAGCTCGTCGCGGCGGGCCAGCAGCTCGCGGTGACGGGGCGCGAGGTCGGCGACGATCGCACCGAGCCCGTCCCAGAACTGCTGGGGCTCCAGACCGCTGCCGGGCAGCGCCTCGTCCTCGACGAAGCGGTGCAGCTCCGCGGCGACCTGCAGGCCGCCCACCTCAGCTCGCTGGTCCATGAGACTCCTTGCTGCTGTTTCCACCTTGTGGAAGGATTGATCCTGATGGTGGAAACCTCGCAAACTCCAGCGGGTGTGTCAACCGGCACACCGGAGGCCTGAGACAGGACGGCCGATGAGCGACCCGGGCGACGACGAGCGGCGCGGCGGCGTGCAGTCGGTGCACCGCGCGCTCGACCTGCTCGAGGTGCTCGCGTCACGCGGCGGAGCGCTGGGCATCGGCGAGATCGCCGACGTCACCGGGCTGGCCCTGCCCACGACGCACCGGCTGGTGCGCACGCTCGTCGACCGCGGCTACGTGCGTCAGCTCGACGACCGGCGCTACGCGCTCGGCTTCGGCCTCGTCCCGCTCGGCAGCGCGGCCGGCTCGGCCGTGGGCGCGGGCACGGGCCGACTGCTGGGCCGCCTGGTCGACGAGCTGGGCGAGACCGCCAACCTCGCCGTGCTCGACGGCGACCACGTCGCCTACGTCGCCCAGGTGCCCGGGCGGCACTCGATGCGGATGTTCACCGAGGTCGGCCGCCGCGTCGAGCCGCACTGCACCGCGGTGGGCAAGGCGATCCTGGCGACCATGTCCGAGGCCGACGCCCGCGCCGTCGTCGCCCGCACCGGCCTGCCCCGCCGTACCACCTCCACGCTCACCGACCCCGACGGCCTCGTCGCCGAGCTCGCCCTGGTGCGCGAGCGCGGGTACGCCCTGGACGAGGAGGAGCAGGAGGTCGGCGTGCGGTGCGTCGCCGTCGTCGTCCCCGGCACCCCCGTCCCCCTCGGCGTCTCGGTCTCCGGCCCCGCCCCCCGCATGACCGACGCCCTCGTCTCCCGCGCCGTCCCCCTCCTCCACCTCGCCGCCCACCACCTCGCCGCCGGCTGACGGGTGTGTCGGATTCCCAGGTATACCTAGGAATCTTCGCCTGGCACGGAGAACTTCCCGGGTATCGGGCCACTTCTCCATGCCGAGTGGCACGGGTGGTGCGGCCGGTTCCCGTCCACAGGCACCGCCCGGCGTGCCCGCTGTCCACAGATGCAGCTGACGAGCCCCAGACGTGCCGCTGCTCGTCGGACCCTCGTCCGATGGATCCTCACCTCGAGCAGTACGCCGCGACCCACGGGGGCTTCTTCACCCGGCCCCTCCTCCTCTCGCTCGGCTACCGCGACCGCGACATTCGCGAAGCGCTCCACGCCCGCGAGTGGGAGCTGGTGCGGGTCGGCGCCTATGCCCCCGGAGCGGCGTTCCGAGCACTGAACGAACGGGACCGGCACCTGATCGCGTCACGCGCGATCACCCACAAGCTCGGCGACCGAGTCGCGTTGTCCCACGCCACCGCGGTGATCGACCACGGCATCGCGACGGTCGACACCGACCTTCGCGCCGTCCACGTGATGCGTCTCGACGGCGGGTCGAGTCGTCGTGAGTCCGGCGCCTGCCACCACGAGGCCAAGTCGGGGGTCCTGCCCGAGGTCGTCCGCAACGCGCACGGCCAGCTCGTCGTCGCCGCAGGTCCCGCCCTGCGCCAGGCAGCCACGCTCGTCGACCAGAAGCGTGCGGCGGTGATGGTGGACTCGGCGCTGCACCTCGGCCTCGTCACCTCCGACGAGCTGGCCGAGATCGACGCACTGTTCGCTCACTGGCCCCACTCAGCACGTTTCAGGCTCGTCCTGGCGTTCGCCGACGCCCGGGCCGAGTCACCGGGCGAGACGCTGGTGCGCTGGATCTGCAAGGTCTTCGGGCTCCCGCGACCCGACCTCCAGCTCGAGGTCCGCGACGCGCTGGGCCTGGCCGGCCGCACCGACTTCGGCTGGCTCGACGGGCGTCACCTGGGTGAGTTCGACGGCAAGGTCAAGTACGTCCGCTACCTGCGCGAGGGTGAGACGCCGTCCGATGCGGTGGTCCGCGAGAAGGCTCGCGAAGACCGGTTGCGCGCCACGGGCGCAGGCATGAGCCGGTTCGTCTGGACCGACGTGCTCGACCAGAACGAGGCCCGCACCGCCGAACGACTCCGTCACGAGATCGAGCAGTCACGCCGCCTCTACGTACCGTCGCGCGTCCTCGCCTGACCTGACGTCCCACCCGTCACACCTGGCACGGAGATCTGTCCGAGCACCCGGGAAGTTCTCCGTGGCAGGCGAAGTTTCCCAGGTATACCTGGGAAACTTCCATACCGTCAGGCGTGGGCGACGCGGGGGGCGACCTCGGTGCCGAGGAGCTCGATGCCGCGGAGGAGGTCGGTGTGGGCGAGGCGGGGGTTGGTCATCTGCATCGACAGGCGGTCGACGCCGCCGAGCTGCTCGGAGATGCGGCCGATCTTCTCGGCGACGGTCGCGGGGTCGCCCATGAAGAACGCACCGTCGGGGCCGGCGGTGTTGTTGAACTGCAGGCGCGACGGCGCGGAGAACCCGCGCTCGCGCGAGATCTTGGTGAACATCTCGTTCCAGCCCGGGTAGATGGTGTCGGACGCGGCCTCGATGCTGTCGGCCACGAACCCGAACACGTGCAGCCCCACCTTGAGGTCCTCCGGTGCGTGGCCGGCGGCGGCGCCGGACTGCCGGTAGAGCTCGACGAGCGGCGCGAACTGGCGCGGCTGGCCCCCGATGATCGCGATCATCAGCGGCAGGCCGAGGTGCCCGGCGCGCGCGAACGAGGCCGGGGTGCCGCCCACGCCGACCCACACCGGCAGTGGGTCCTGGACCGGACGCGGGTAGACGCCCTGCCCGGACAGCGGCGGCCGGTGGCGCCCCGACCAGGTGACGTCGGTGGACGCGCGGAGCTTCAGCAGCAGGTCGAGCTTCTCGGAGAACAGCGAGTCGTAGTCGGCGAGGTCCAGGCCGAACAGCGGGAACGCCTCGGTGAACGACCCCCGTCCGACGACGAGGTCGACGCGACCCTTGGAGATCAGGTCCAGCGTCGCGAACTCCTGGAAGACGCGCACGGGGTCGGCGGCCGACAGCACGTTGACCGCGCTGCCGAGGCGGATGCGCGACGTCCTCGCCGCGGCGGCCGCGAGCAGGATCGACGGCGCGGAGTCGTAGTACTCGCTGCGGTGGTGCTCCCCGATGCCGAACGAGTAGAGCCCCACCTCGTCGGCGAGCGCGATCTCCTCCAGCAGGTGGTGGATGCGCTGCTCGGCGCCGATCTCCTCCCCCGTCTCGGGATCGGTGACCGCGGCCACGAAGCTGTCGACGCCGATGTGCACGAGTCTCTCCCGGGGTTAGCGGCCGCCGGACGGGCTGCGGCGTGCCGCCCCCAGTCAAGCACCCGCCGTCAGGCGTCGGGGTCGGGGTGGATCTCGACGGGAGGCTCCCCCACCGCCTCGGTGCGCCCGGCCCGCTCCTCGATCACCTCGTTGAGGTAGCGGACGATCACCGCCGCGACCGCCGTGAACGGCACCGACAGGAAGGCGCCGGCGACGCCGAACAGGGTCGACCCGAGCACCACGGCGAGCAGGACGACGACCGCGTGCAGGCCCAGGCTGCGCCCCTGCAGGAACGGCAGCAGGACGTTGCCCTCCAGCTGTTGCACGAGCAGGACGACGCCGGCGATGATCAGCGCGGCCACCCACCCGTTGGACACCAGGGCCACCAGCACCGCGAGCACGCCGACGGTGATGGCGCCGACGATCGGCGCGAACGCGGCGATGAAGGTGAGCACCGCCAGCGGCAGCACCAGCGGAACGCCGACGAAGAACAGCCCGGCACCGATCAGCACCGCGTCGATCAGGCCGACGAGCGCCTGGGTGCGGATGAACTCGCCGAGCGCGCGCCACGAGCGGTGCAGCACCTCGGCCAGGTGCGGCCCGGCGGACGGGCCCGCGGCGGTCGCGAGCCACGGGACGAAGCGGCGTCCGTCCTTGACGAAGAAGAACGCGAGGACGAGCGTCAGCACCACGTTGACGAGCGCCGACGTCACCGCGCCGACGCCGACGAGGACGCCGCCGGCGATCGTGCTGGCGCTCGACTGCAACCGGTCCTGGACGGCGCCGATGGCGGTGTCGATCTGGCCCTGGCTGACCTCGATCCCGGCGTTCTGCATCAGCCGGGCGACCTCGTCGAGCCCGTCGGCCGCGCTGGCGACGACCTGGGCGACCTGCTCGACGATCGTCGAGGCCAGGAAGGTGAACACCAGCCCGACCACCAGGACGGCGCCGAGGACGACGACGCCCGCCGCGAGCGCCGCCGGCGCGTTCAGCCTGCGCTGGAGCAGCCGGGCGGGCGGCTCGAGCAGCGTCGCGACGATCAGGCCGAGGACCACCGGCAGCAGGATGCTCCACACCCGCTGCACGACCAGGCACAGCACGACGACGCCGAGGGCGATGACGATCCAGCGTCCCGCCCACCGGGCCGACCAGGCGACGCCCTGCCCGACCACCTGCTCACGGGTGGGGAGGAGCCGGTCGCGGGACGCGCCGGCGTCGTCATCCTGAGGTGCCATGCCAGCATCGTCGCCTACCGGTGGACCGGCGCCGCGCGCGGCACGCGGGGTGACAGGATCGTCCGGTGCGGACGACCACGGTGCGGCTCCTGGCCTCCTGCACGGTGCTCGGCGTCGGCGTGGGGCTGCTGCTGGCCGCCGCCCTCGGGTCCGACGGCTACTCCACGATGATCAACGGGCTGTCCCTGGCCCTCGGCGTCGACTTCTGGGCGGTCAACCTCGGGGTCGGCGTGCTGCTGATCGCGTTCACCTGGGCGCGCGGCCTGCGTCCGGGGCCGGGCACCGTGCTCCAGCCGGTGGTCGTCGGGCTGGTGGTGTCCGTCGTGCTGGGCCTGCTCAGCACGCCGGACGCGTGGTGGGCGCGCGCGGCCCTGCTCGTGGCGGCGATGCCCGTGCTGTCGGCGGGCGTCGCCGGGTACCTCGCCGCCGACGCCGGCGCCGGCCCCACCGAGGCGCTCGCGATCGTGATGAACCCGCCGATCCCGTTCCGCTGGAGCTACGGGATCGTTCAGGTCGGCGGGGCGCTCGTCGGCTGGCTCGGCGGCGCGGCCGTCGGACCCGGCACCGTGCTGGTCGTCGTCCTGCTCGGCCGATGGTCAACTGGTGGTCGCGGACGGTGCCCTGGCTCCGCGCCGACACCACCGCCTGACGCCCCCTGGACGGCACGCTCCGCCTCTGGCAACGTGCGAGACCCGACGAGAGGTGCTGACCGTGTCGCGACTGGTCTACTCCACGATCGGCTCGCTCGACGGGTACCTCTCCGACCCGTCCGGCGGCTTCGACTGGGCCATGCCGGACGAGGAGGTCATGGAGTTCGTCAACGGCCAGATGCGGCGCCACTCCACGTACCTCTACGGGCGCCGGCTGTACGAGACCATGCACGTCTGGGAGACCGACGCCGACTCGATCGCCCAGTCACCGCTGGACGTCGAGTTCGCGTCGATCTGGCAGGCGGCACGCAAGGTGGTCTTCTCGACCACGCTCACCGACGTCGTCACGACGAGGACCACGATCGAGCGCACCCTCGACGCGGACGTGGTCGCGCGCCTGAAGGACGAGTCCGACGGCGACCTCGAGATCGGCGGCCCCACGCTCGCCACGGACGCGTTCGCGCTGGGCCTCGTGGACGAGGTGCACGTCATCGTGGTGCCGGTGGTCGTCGGCGGGGGCGCGCCGCTCTACCCGCAGGGCACCCGCCTGGACCTGCGGCTCGTCGACCAGCGCACCTTCGGCAACGGCATGGTGCACCTGCGCTACGACGTGAGGCGCTAGCCCGGGAGCAGGTCGCTCGTGGTGCGTCAGCCGATCTTGACGTTGATCTGCTTGATCTGGGTGAACGACTCGAGCGCGCCCTCCAGGGAGAACTCGCGGCCGATGCCCGAGGTCTTGTAACCGCCGTACGACTGCCCGACCACCTGCGCGCCGCCCTGGTTGACCTGCACCCAGCCCGACTCGATCCGGTGCGCGGTGTCGAGCGCGCGGCTGAGGTCCTGCGACCAGACGTACGCCGCCAGGCCGTAGTGCGACGCGTTGGCCATCTCGACGACCTCGTCGACGTCGGTCCAGGGGATCACGACGAGCACCGGGCCGAAGATCTCCTCCTGCGCGATGCGCCACGAGTTGTCGACGGCCGCGAAGATCGTGGGGCCCTGGTAGTAGCCGTCGAGACCGTCGGGCACCGCGTCGGCGCCGTCGAGCGGCACCTGCACGCCCGGCTGGGACTTGCCGTCCTCGATGTACGCGCGGATCTGGTCGTGCTGCTTGGCGTTGATGATCGAGCCCATGTCGGTGCCCTCGTCGAGCGGGTCGCCGACCACGAGCTGCGACACCTGCCGGACCAGCTCGGCGACGAACTCGTCGTGCACGTCGCGGTGCACGAACAGGCGCGACCCGGCCGTGCACGACTGGCCCTGACGGGTGAAGCGCATCGCGGTGAGCACGCCCGTCGCGGTCTCGACGATGCGGTCGGGGCCGGCGGCGTCGGGGAAGACGATGTTGGGGCTCTTGCCGCCCAGCTCGAGCGACACGTGCGCCAGGCGCGACCCGGCCACCTCGGCGACGTGACGCCCGACGCCGCTCGAGCCGGTGAACGACACCTTGTCGACGCCGTGGTGCTGCACGAGCGACTCGCCGACCTCGGCGCCGTAGCCGGTGAGCACGTTGAGCACGCCGTCGGGCAGGAACGGCGCCGCGATCTCGGCCATCCGCAGGATGGTGAGCGGCGCGTCCTCGGCGGCCTTGAGGACGATGGTGTTGCCCGCGGCGAGCGCGGCCGGCACCTTCATGCCCGCGATCATCAGCGGGGAGTTCCACGGCAGGATCCCCGCGACGACGCCGAGCGGCTCACGCCGGGTGTACTGCAGCTGGTCGTCCCCGGCGGGGAGCGTCGCGCCCTTGAACTCCCCGGCCACGCCGCCGAAGTAGCGGAACAGGCTGACGAGCAGCTGCGACTCCGGGCGCGCCTGCGGGCGCAGCGCGTTGCCGGTGTCGCGCGCGGTCAGGACGGCGAGCTCCTCGGCGGCGTCCTCGAGCGCGTCGGCGATCGACAGCAGCGCCTTCTGGCGGTCCTTGAAGTGCAGGGCGCGCCACAGCGGGAACGCCTCGCGCGCCGCGGCCACCGCGGTGTCGACGTCGCTCTGACGGGCGCGCGGCGTGCGTCCGAGCAGCTCGCCGCGACGCGACGGGGACGTGACGTCGATCCACTCGCCGCCGTCGGCCTCCACCCAGCGACCGCCGACGAGCATCAGCCGGTCGCCGAGGGGTGCGTGGACGTCGGCGGTGCGGTCTGCCTGCTGGGTCATCGGTGCCTCCGTGCGGTGGGCGCCCCGTCGGGGTCGGGGCGGCGCAGCACGACACTACGACCAGCGGCCGACACCGGGCCCGGAGGCTCAGTCGAGCGCGCCGAACAGCGCCTGGACGAACGCGGAGGCTTCCTCGACGCCCGTCGCGCCCGGGTCCGTGGGTACCACCGACACGGTGAGGCCGGGGGTGCTGCGCTGGCACTGCAGGACGAGGAGGGCGTCGCCCTGGCCACCGGTCTGGCACCGGACGTCGCCGACCTGCTCGACCCGGGTGATGACGTCCGCCGCCTCCTCGGGCGGGCGCTGGACGCTGAACAGCGGCAGGGCGTCGAGCCGCACCGCCGTCGCGGTGAAGGCCGGGCCGTCGGAGCCGACGTACGTCGCGACGTCGGCGCCCGCCCCGCTCGCGTCGGTGATCTGCCGGCGCGTGGCCTCCCGGTCCAGGCCGGTGGGGTCGTCGGCGGGGATCTGGTACCCGCCGGCCGAGGTCGGCAGCTCGACCGCCGTGCCGTCCCGCCGGGGCACGTCCGTGGTCGGCGCGGCCGCCTCGTCACGGGTGAGCGAGAGCACCAGGCCGACGGCGAGCACCACCGCGACGACGCCGAGCCCGACCACGGCCGACCAGGGCGCACCACGCCGGGAGGACGTGTCACCGGGCTGCGTCATGGTGCCTCCTCGCCCGTGGCCGCGGGGCGACCACTGTGGCACGACGACGAGGCTCGCGGAACCCTCCAGCGCGGACGATGGGCCCGGTGGGCCGGCGCACGGCGTCAAGCGATGATGGACCGGTGGGACGGGGTGAGCGGTGGGGCGTCAGCGACGCCGAGGTCGCCGCGAGGTACACGTGCGACGACCTGCGTCCCGACGCCCCGGGTCGTTGGCTGCGCGGGGTGGACGTCGACGCCGCGCCCGCGCACACCTTCCGGTGGGTCTGCCAGCTGCGAGCCGCGCCCTACAGCTACGACCTCGTCGACAACCTGGGACGGCGCAGCCCGCGCACCCTCACGCCCGGGCTCGACGACCTGCAGGTGGGGCAGCAGGTCGCCACGGTGTTCCGGCTCCACTCCTTCGTGCCCGGCGAGGAGATCACCCTGACCCTGCCGCCGTCGCGGGTCGCCCGCGCCACCGGCGACATGGCCGTCACCTACCGGGTCGAGCCTCGGACAAGCGGCAGCCGCCTGCTGGCCGTCCTGCGCGTCGAGGCCCTCCCCCGTCCGGTGATGTCGGCGCTCGCCTGGGGCGACCTGGTGATGATGCGACGTCAGCTGCTGACCCTCGCCGCCCTGGCCTCGCGACCGACCGGCACCTGATCCCCCGAAGTGCTCAGGAACGGGCCCTCGCTGCCGATCGGAAGGTCACGGAGCCCGACGGGAGGAGGTACCGATGTCCACACGTATCGTGCGAGGCCCGGCCGCACTCCTGGCCCACATGAGCCCGTCCACCGTCACCGCGCCGCACCCGACCTGGTGGTGCCGCCTCGGCCTGCACCACTTCGAGCCCGCCGGCACCGACCCGTCGTCGCCCTGGATCGTCCTCGCCGACGAGTGCGCCTGCGGCGCGCAGCGTCCTCTCCCCCTCTGAGGGTCCAGGACACGGCCCCCTAGCGGGGCATGGACGCCAGTGAGTCGCTCAGGCGACCGGCCGCCACCCGGACGGCGGCGACCCGCTCGTCGAGGGCCGGACCCTCGAAGTCGTCGCTGGGGCCACCGAGGCTGAGGGTGGCGACCAGCTCGGCTGACGGCCCCGACGTCACCGGCGCCGCCACGGCCGACACCCCGCTCAGGTAGTCCGCGTGGCTCGAGGCCCAGCCGGCGTCGCGCACCTCTGCCAGCCTCCGCTCCAGCAGGTCGTGGTCGGTCAGCGTCAGCGGCGTGTACGACGGGAGGTCCCGGGCCAGGAGCGCTGCCCGCGACTCGTCGTCGAACGCCGCCATCACCACCGGGGCCGCCGCGGCATGGAACGGCAGCACGGTGCCGACCGAGAGCCCGGCCACCTGGAGCGACCGCCCGCCCTCGACACGGTCGATGACCACGGCTCCGGCTTCCGACGGCACCATGAGGAACGCGGTGTTGCCGAAGCCCGTGGCGAGCCCGTCGAGCTCGCCACGCGCGTGGTCGCGCAGGTCGAGCTCACCCAGGGCCGCCGACGCGATGGCGAACAGCGGCAGGCGCACCCGGTACGCCCCGGCCGCGTCGCGGCTCACCCAGCCCGCCGCGACGAAGGTCGACATCAGTCGGTGCACGGTCGGCTTGTTCAGCCCGCTGTCGGCCGTCAGCTCGGCCAGCGTCACCACCGGTCGGTCAACGCCGAACGACCCCAGCAACCGGCACGCGCGCAGCACCGAGCCGACGGTCTCCTGCTCACCGGTCATGCGTGTCCCGCCCTCCTCGTCGACCCGGGCGTTGACATGTGACCAAGGTCTCGCCATAGTGCCCATGACGCATTGCGTTATGCGTTTCGCAAGACGATACGGAAGGACCGACTCATGGGCAACCCCCTGCGGACGATGATCGACCAGGACCTGGTGCTCGCGCCGGGCGTCTGGGACGGGCTCACCGCCCGCCTCGCCGAGCAGGCCGGCTTCGAGGCGCTCTGCGCGTCGGGCTTCGCCGTGTCGGCGTCGCTCGGGTTCCCCGACGCCGAGCTCTACACGATGAGCGAGAACCTCCAGGCGGTCCGCACTATCCGCGAGTCCAGCACCCTGCCCCTGGTGGCCGACATCGATACCGGGTACGGCAACGCCGTCAACGCCGCGCGCACCGCGCGCCGGTTCGCCGACGCCGGGGTGCAGGCCGTGTTCATGGAGGATCAGCGCTCCCCCAAGCGCTGCCCGCTGGCCGTGGGCGCCGAGCTGCCGCTCGTGGACGTCGAGGAGGCCGCGGGCAAGGTGCGCGCGGTCAAGGACGCCGGGGGCGACGACCTGCTCGTCGTGGCCCGCACCGACGCCAAGGGCGACGACGCCCTCCGGCGGGCCGAGGCCTACGTCTCCGCGGGCGCCGACCTGATCATGCCCGTCACCAAGACCTTCTCCAGCGTCGAGGAGTGGGCCCGTTGCCACGAGCGCGTCGGCGTCCCGCTGATGGCGACGCTCACCGCCTCGGCCTGGACCGAGCGCGAGCTGACGCCGGACGTCATGCGCGAGATCGGCGTCCGCCTCGCGCTCCTGCCCACGCAGGTGCTGATGTCGGTCGCCGGTGCGGCGCGGGCCACCCTGCGCCGCCTGGCGAAGGGCGAGCCGCCGGCAGAGGTGAGTGCCGACGCGATGCCCCACCACGAGTTCGTCGACCTCATCGGCATGGCCGAGGTCGAGAGCCTGCAGCGCAAGTACCTGCCCGCCGACGCGAGCTGAGGGGGACGACATGGCCAGCACCATCACCGAGAAGATCCTCGCCCGCGCCGGCGGCCTCGACCACGCCCGCGCCGGCGACCACGTCGCCGCGCGCCCGGACTACATGATGGCCTACGACTTCCCGGGCTACACCGACGTGATGTTCCGCCAGATGCACGACGAGTTCGGCATCACCGAGCTCGACGACCCCGAGCGGTACGTGGTGTTCATCGACCACATGCTCACGCGCGGCGACGAGCGGGAGGACGCCGTGCACGGTGTCACCCGCGACTGGTGCGAGCACTACGGCATCGCCCTCCACGAGGCCGACGGCATCGGCCACCAGGTCATGGCCGAGCTCGGGTACGCGCTCCCGGGAAACTTCCTGATCCACTTCGACGGCCACATCTCCGGCGCCGGCGCGTTCGGCGCGCTCGGCTGGGGCGTGCGCCGCGACCTGCTCGAGGGATGGGTCAGCGGGCAGGTCCACCTCGACGTCCCCGCGACGACCCGCTTCGAGCTCACCGGCTCGTTCCGCGACGGCGTCGACAGCCGCGACCTCGTCCACGAGGTGATCGGGCGGCACGGTGCCGACGGGTGCGCCCACCAGGTGATGGAGTGGGGCGGCCCGGGGGCGCGCGGGATGAAGATCGACCACCGACAGTCGCTGTGCGGCATGGCGATGTTCACCGGCGCGGTGTCGGCCGTGTTCGAGCCCGACGAGCTGTCCCTGGCGTGCGCCGACCGGGTCGCCCGCACCCCGTACCAGCCCGTCATGCCCGACGAGGGCGCCGACTACGCGGCCGTCCACCGGATCGACCTCGCCGAGGTGCGTCCCCAGGTGGTGCAGCCCGGATCGGCGCGCTCGGCGAACACCCACGACGCGCGCGAGCTCGCGGGCACGCCCGTCACGAAGGCGTTCATCGGGTCGTGCGCGAGCGGCCGCATCGAGGACATCCGGGCCGCCGCGCTCGTGCTGGACGGGCGGCGGGTCGCGCCGGGCGTCGAGCTCAACGTGGTCCCCACCTCCCAGGCCGTCCACGACCAGGCCGAGCGCGAGGGCCTGCTCGACGTCCTGCGGTCCGCCGGGGCGCACGTGGCCAGGTCCAGCTGCGACTTCTGCTTCGGCTACCAGAAGCCGCTGCAGCCCGACGAGAACTGCATCTCCACGGGCGTGCTCAACATCTCCGGCCGCATGGGGAGCACCGACGCCAACATCTACATGGGTTCGGCCTCCACCGTCGCGGCGAGCGCGGTCGACGGGACCATCACGACCGCCGAGGCGGTGAGCCACCGGTGAGCGCCGCGTACCCGCCTCCGCCCGACGTCATCCGTGGTCGTGTCGCCTGGGTGTTCGGCGACGACTTCGACATCGACCTCGTCGTCGGCGTGGAGAACATCAAGTCGTACGACGCCGACCACCTGCGCAGCGTCTGCATGCAGGCGTACGACCCGGACTTCGTCGACCGCGTGCGTCCCGGCGACGTGGTCGTCGGCGGACGCAACTTCGGCTACGGTCACCCTCACTACCCGCCGATGGTCGCCCTGCGGAACCTGGGGATCCAGGCCGTCCTCGCCGAGTCGTTCTCGCCTGGGTTCTGGCGCGGCGAGACCTACAACGGCATGCCCCTGCTCACGGTCCCCGGCATCGCCGACGCGGTCGAGACCGGCGACGCAGTCGAGGTCGACTGGCGACGGGCCCGCGTCCTGCTGCCGGCCGCCGCACTCCCGCGCGAGCTGCACGGCGACCCCCCGAGCCCGCGCACGTGCCGGGTGATCGAGGCCGGCGGCTCGCTCAACCTGCTGCTGGCCGAGCACGGACCCCGCGCCACGCCCACCGACCCGACCGCCACCGCCTCGACGACCGGAGCCCTGCGATGACCGACACCGCCCACGACCTCACGAGCACCACAGACTCGGAGCCGTCGCCGTCGACCGCCCGGCGGGCCGCTCTCGCCGGCGGCGTCGGCACCCTGATCGAGTACTACGACTTCAGCGTGTACGCGTTCCTCGCCGTCACGCTCGGCCCGCTGTTCTTCCCCAGCGACCAGCCCGGGGTGTCGACGCTCCTGACCCTCGCGGTGTTCGGGTCGGCCTACGTCATGCGTCCGCTGGGCGGGTGGTTCTTCGGACGGCTGGGCGACCGGCGCGGACGGCGCCACGCCCTCGTCACCACGGTCGTCGCGATGGGCGTCTGCTGCGCCCTGCTCGGGCTGCTGCCCACGCACGCCCAGGTCGGCGTCCTCGCCCCCGTGCTGCTCGTGCTCATCCGCCTCGCACAGGGCTTCTCGGCCGGCGGCGAGATCGGCGGTGCGGCGACCTACGTGGCCGAGTCGGCCCCAACCGGTCGGCGCGGCGTGTTCGGCTCGCTGACGCCGATCGGATCCACCCTGGGCTTCTCGGTCGCCGCCGCCGTGGTCGGATGCGTGGCCGCATCCACCACCGACGCGCAGATGGCCGCCTGGGGCTGGCGGATCCCCTTCCTGGTCTCCATCCCGCTGGCCGCGTTGTGCCTGTGGGCGCGCGTGCGTCTGGAGGACACCCCGGAGTTCGAGGAGATGGCCGAGCGGGCCGAGGTCGTCCGCAGCCCGCTCCTGCAGGTGGTGCGCGACCACCCCCTGTCGGTGCTGCGCGTCGTGGGCATCGCCATCGCGATGAACGGCAGCGGCTACATCGGCCTGACGTACTTCGGCATCTACCTGGCGGGCGAGGGGTTCGACCAGCAGGCGATCTACTGGACGTCCGCGATCGCCATCGCGATCGCCTGCCTGTCGTTCCCGCTGGCGGGCGTCCTGACCGACCGCTTCGGGCGGCGTCCGGTGCTGCTGACGTCGTACGTGGCCTACCTGGTGATCGCCTGGCCCGCGTTCGCGATCATGGGCGCCACCGAGAGCATCCTGGTCGTCGGCCTCGTCTACGTCGTCTACATGTTCTTCAACGGGCTCGCCCAGGTGCCGGCGTTCCCCCAGTTCACAGAGCTGTTCCCGCGCAACGTGCGTTACACCGGCGTGGCGCTCGGGTTCAACATCGGCACGATCATCGCCGGCGGCAGCGCGCCATACATCGCCGCACAGCTCGTGCAGTCGACCGGCAACAAGATGGCACCGGCGTTCTGGGTCATGGGTGTCGTGGTCGTCGGCATCGTCACCGTGTCGACGCTGCGTGAGACCGGGCGCAAGGCGCTCCCGGTCTGAGGGTCCCTCAGAGCTCGCGCACGACGGCGAGCAGCACGCCCTCGCGGTCGCCGAACGAGCCGACGAGCACCGGCGAGCCGTCGGCCACCGGACGGTCGCCGAGCACACGGCTCAGGGTGATCTCCAGGGCGCCGGTGGTCACGACGGTGGTGGTGGCGGTGTCCTCGGACGCGAGCACGCCGACGTCGGGCACGGCGGTGCCGGCGGTCCCGCTGCCCGACACGGTGGCCGACGGCTCACGCACCTGCTGGTCGTCGTCCGGGCCCACCACCTGGTCGGCCTGGACGCCCCCGGTGAGGACGGCAGTGGTCAGCGTCGCGGCCCAGACGGGGTCGCCCGCGCCGTCGTAGACCCACCGGCGGCCGAGGACCGAGTGCTCCATGGTCGTGATGAGGCTCGCCTCGGCGCCCTCGAGCGGGGCGTCGCGGTAGGTCACGGGCACCTGCAGCACGGGGCCGTCGCCGGCTCGGAGGAGGAACGTCTCGACGCCGACCTCGCCGGCGGGGTCGTCGAAGCGGTACGCCGCCACCTGCTCGAGGCCCGCGCCCGGGGTGCCGTCGAACCACGGACGGGTGGGCACCCACCGGTCGAGGAGCTCGAGCTTGGTGGGGCTGATGGTCGCGTCTACGTGAAGTCGGGCCACGCCGCCGAGCCTAGGGCGGCCCGGCGGCGTGCGCCCGTCCGGACTCAGCGGATGTAGAGCATCTCCTGGTAGGTCGGCAGCGGCCACAGGTCGTCGGCCACCAGGCCCTCGAGCACGTCGGCGGCGTCGCGGACGGCCGCCATCGCGGGCAGGACGGTGTCGCGGCAGTACGTCGCCGCCGCCATGCCGTCCTCGTCGTGGTCGGCGGCCACCGCGGTGGCCAGCTCGGCGAGGCCCGCACGGAGGTCGGCCAGCGGCGCCGAGACGGCCGTCAGCGTCGACAGGTCGGCCTCGACGCCCGCCGCCTTGAGCGCGGCGACGTTGCCGGCGAGCTCGGTCTGGTAGCGCATCGCGGCCGGGAGCACGATCGTGCTGGCCATCTCGAGCGTCAGCCTGGCCTCGACGCCCACGCTCATCACGTACTGCTCGATCCCCACCTCGTAGCGGCTGTGCATCTCGCGCTCGTTGAACACCTTGTAGGTGCCGAACAGCTCGACGGCCTCGGGCGTGATCAGCTCGGGCAGAGCGTCCACGGTGGTGCGCAGGTTGGCCAGGCCGCGCTGCTCGGCCTCGACCTCCCACTCGGGCGAGTAGCCGTTGCCGTTGAAGACCACGGCGCCGTGGTCGGAGACGATGTCGGTGAGCAGGTCCTGGACGGCCTCGTTGAAGTCGGTGCCGCCGGCGACCGCCTGCTCCAGCACGGTCGCGCAGTGGTCGAGCGCCTCGGCCATGATCGTGTTGAGCACGACCATCGGGCCCGCGACGGTCTGCATCGAGCCCGGCGCGCGGAACTCGAAGCGGTTGCCGGTGAACGCGAACGGGCTCGTGCGGTTGCGGTCGCCCGGGTCCTTGGTCAGGTCGGGGAGGGTGTCGACGCCGACGATCAGCGTGCCCTTCTCCTTGGAGCGGGTGGCGCCGCCCTTGGCGATCTGGTCGAACACGTCGGCCAGCTGCTCGCCGAGGAAGATCGAGATGATGGCGGGCGGTGCCTCGTTCGCGCCGAGGCGGTGGTCGTTGCTGGCCGAGGCGACCGACGAGCGCAGCAGGCCGCCGTACTTGTGCACCGCACGGATGACGGCGGCGCAGAACACCAGGAACTGCGCGTTGTCGTGGGGGGTGTCGCCGGGCAGCAGCAGGTTGCCCTGCGGGCCGTTGCCGAGCGAGAAGTTCACGTGCTTGCCCGAGCCGTTGACGCCGTCGAAGGGCTTCTCGTGGAACAGGCACTCCATGCCGTGCTTGCGGGCGACCGACTTGAAGGTCGTCATGAGCAGCTGCTGGTGGTCCGAGGCGAGGTTGGACTTCTCGAACATCGGCGCCACCTCGAACTGCCCCGGGGCGACCTCGTTGTGACGCGTCTTGACCGGGATGCCGAGCTTGAACAGCTCGCGCTCGGTGTCCATCATGAAGCCGAGCACGCGCTCGGGGACGGCACCGAAGTAGTGGTCGTCGAACTCCTGGCCCTTGGGCGGCTTGGCGCCGAACAGAGTGCGACCCGCGTTGAGCAGGTCGGGGCGCTGGACGAAGAAGTTCGTGTCGACCAGGAAGTACTCCTGCTCGGGCCCGCAGAACGACACGACGCGGTCGGGGTCGGCATGGCCGAACAGCCGCAGCACCCGCTCGGCGTGCACCGACATCGCCTGCTGCGAGCGCAGCAGCGGCGTCTTGTGGTCCAGCGCCTCGCCGGTCATCGAGACGAAGAAGGTCGGGATGCACAGGGTGTTGCCGTTGGGGTTCTCGAGCACGTACGCGGGGCTCATCACGTCCCAGCCGGTGTAGCCGCGCGCCTCGAAGGTGTTGCGCAGGCCGCCGTTGGGGAAGCTCGACGCGTCGGGCTCGCCCTGGATCAGGGTCTTGCCGGCGAACTCGCTGATCGCGGTGCCGTCGCCGACCGGCTCGAGGAAGCTGTCGTGCTTCTCGGCGGTGAAGCCGGTGAGCGGGTAGAACACGTGGGCGTAGTGGGTGGCGCCCTTCTCCATCGCCCAGTCCTTCATGGCCGACGCGACCGCGTCCGCGACGACGGGGTCGAGACGCTCGGAGCGCTCGATGGTGGCCACGACGGACTTGAAGACGCCCTTGGGCAGTCGCTTCTGCATCGCGGTGACGCTGAAGACGTTCTCGCCGTAGATCTCGCCCGGCTCCTCGCCGGCGTCGAACGACACCTTCGGCGGGACGTACGCCTTGACCTGGGTGATGGCGTGCATGCGGGTGGGGTTGGCGCTCATGGCTCTCCTGGAGGGACGCGGTGGTCGTCGCGGGGCGTTCGCGAGGTGGCGCGATGAACCTAGGTGCGCGCTGTTTCGGGGACGTGACCGTGCGGTTCCGGGCGCCGTCCTGGCCGAGGACCACCCGGAAGGGCTAGTCCAGGTCGGGTAGGCCGAGGCGGTGTCGGCGTCGTCCGACACACTGGGCGCGGCACGACGACGAGCGCGAGGGAGCATCCATGGAGCCGGTGAGGTTCGGTCTGGTCGGGTACGGGTTCGGCGGGAGGTACTTCCACGCGCCGCTGATCGCGAGCGCGCCCGAGTGCGAGCTCGTCGCGGTGACGACGTCGTCGCCCGAGCGCCGCGAGCTCGTCGCCCGCGAGCACCCGGGCACCGCGACGGTCGGCTCGCTGCAGGACCTCGTCGACGCGGGCGTCGAGGCCGTCGCGATCTCCACCCCGGCCGACACCCACAGCGCCGTGACGGACCAGGCGCTCGACCTCGGGCTCGCGGTCGTCTGCGACAAGCCGTTCGCGCTCGACGCCGACGCCGCGGCCGCCAGCGCCGCGCTCGCCGACCGGCTCGGACTCGCGCTCAGCCCCTACCAGAACCGGCGGTGGGACTCGGAGTTCCTCACCGTCCGGCGCCTCGCCGACGACGGCTCGCTGGGCGAGGTGCGGCGGTTCGAGTCCCGGTTCGAACGGTACGCGCCCGCCGACGGGCCCGGTGTCGCCGGCGGCGGCGTGCTGCTCGACTTCTGCAGCCACCTGGTCGACCAGGCCCTCGTCCTGCTCGGCCCCGTGCGGTCGGTGAGCACCGAGTGGCGCGTCCGCGAGACCGGCCTCGACGACGACGTCTTCCTCGCCCTGCGCCACGCCGGCGGCGCCGTGTCGCACCTGTGGGGCAGCTGGAGCCAGCACGCGCCGGGTCCGCGGTTCCGTGTCACCGGCACCGACGCGTCGTTCGTGGTCGACGCCGCCGACGGCCAGGAGGACGTCCTGATCACGGGTGCGAGCCCGGCCACCACCGACGTGTGGGGACGCGAGCCCGCGTCGGCCGCCGGTCGCCTGCACCGCGACGGGCAGGTGCGGTCCGTCGAGCTGGAGCGCGGCTCGTGGGACGTGTTCTACCCGACGTTCGCCCGCGCCGTCCGCGGCGAGGGGCCCGTCCCGGTCGAGGCCGCCGACGCGGTCGCCACGGCCGTCGTCCTCGACGCCGCCCGCCGGAGCGCCACCACCGGCCAGAGCGTCGAGGTGCCGGCATGAGCGCACCCGACCGCGCGTTCCTCGACGAGCTGGTCGCCCAGGAGGAGCGGCTCGTGTTCGACGGGTTCGACGTGGCCGTGGCGTGGGAGGTGGGCGTCGCCCTGCGCGAGGCCGCGCTGGACGCGTCGCTGCCCGTCGCGATGTCCGTGCGACGCAACGGGCAGCGCCTGTTCCACGCCGCGCTGCCGGGTGCGTCGGCCGACAACGACGGCTGGCTCGACCGCAAGTGCGCCGTCGTCGACCGCTACGCCCACTCCTCGCTGCTCGTCGGCGAGCAGTTCCGGGTGCAGGGCGGCACGTTCGAGGAGCGGTCGAGGCTCGACCCCGGCCGGTTCGCGGCGCACGGCGGCGCGTTCCCGGTGCTCGTGCGCGGCACCGGGTGCGTGGGCACCGTCGCGGTGTCCGGGCTCCCCCAGCGCGACGACCACGCGCTGGTGGTCTCGGTGCTCGAGCGGTACCTCGCAGCCCGATGACTCCCGACCGGTCCGCCGGTCTGACCTGATGCGACCGACCAGCGGCGCACGACGCACGAGGAGACCCCGATGACCGGCACCACCCCCACCACCAGCGGCTACGTCGACGTCGACGGGGTGCGGATCTACCACGAGGTGCACGGCACGGGCTCGCCCCTGGTGCTGCTGCACGGCGGCGTGCTCGCCATCGACCTCGACTTCCACGCGCTGCTGCCCGCGCTCGCCGAGAGCCACCAGGTGATCGGCATCGAGCTGCAGGGCCACGGCCGCACCAACGACACCGACCGCCCGATGAGCGTCGAGACGTTCGCCGCCGACGTCGTCGCGGTGCTCGACCACCTCGGCGTCGACTCCGCCGACGTCCTCGGCCACAGCCTCGGCGGCGCGATCGCGATCGAGCTGGCGATCAGCCACGCGTCCCGCGTCCGCTCGATCGTGCCGATCTCCGCGTCGGTCGACACCACCGGCACCCACGAGGACCTCACCGACCCCGCGCTGATGGCGACGTCCACCCGGATGCCCACCGCCGACGACTTCGCCGCCATGCGTCGCACCTACGACGAGCTCTCGCCCCACCCCGAGCACTTCGACGACTTCCTCATGAAGATGCAGGGCCTCGGCAGCACGCTCGTCGGCTGGTCCGACGAGCAGCTCGCCACCATCACCGCCCCGACGCTCGTCGTCCAGGGCGACCGTGACTTCACCACCAACGCCCACGCGGCGCAGATGGTCGAGAAGATCCCCGGCTCCCGCCTCGCGATCCTCCCCGACACCACCCACATGACCGTCACCCTGCGCGCCGACTACCTGCTGCCGATGCTGGCCGACTTCCTGTCCTGAGCCACGCAGCTGCGGCCCGTCGGATTCCCAGGTTCACCTGGGAGTCCGACGAGACCCAGGAGAACTTCCCGGGGTCTCGTCGGATTCCCAGGTGAGTGGGACGGACGGTTCGCCGGTGACCACCGCGCCGCGTCGCCTCAGGCCCTTCGAGGGAACTGGGTGAAGTCAGGGGTGCGGCGCTCCTTGAAGGCGTCGCGGCCCTCCTGGGCCTCCTCGGAGCCGTAGAACAGCAGGTTGGTGTCGTGCGCGAGCTGCTGGATGCCGGCGTAGCCGTCCTCGGCCGCGTGGAAGCTGGCCTTGAGCAGGCGCAGGGCGAACGGTGAGAGCGCGAGCATCTCGCGGCACCACTTCACCGTCTCGGCCTCGAGGTCGGCGAGCGGGACGACCGTGTTCACCAGGCCCATCTCGAGGGCCTCGGCGGCGTCGTACTGGCGGCACAGGAACCAGATCTCCTTGGCCTTCTTCATGCCCACCAGCTGCGACAGGACGCTGGCGCCGAACCCGCCGTCGAACGACCCGACCTTGGGGCCCACCTGGCCGAAGCGGCCGTTGTCGGCGGCGATCGTCAGGTCGGCGACGAGGTGCAGCACGTGGCCGCCGCCGATGGCCCAGCCGGCCACCATCGCGACGATCGGCTTGGGGCAGCGGCGCATCTGCACGTGCAGGTCGGTGACGTGGAAGCGTCCGACGCCGCCGGCCTCGCTCTGGTAGCCGCTGTCGCCGCGGACGCGCTGGTCGCCGCCGGAGCAGAACGCCTTGTCGCCCTCGCCGGTGAGGATGATGACGCCCACCGACGTGTCCTCGCGGGCCACCGTCAGCGCCTGCGAGATCTCGACGATCGTCTGCGGACGGAAGGCGTTGTGCACCTCGGGTCGGCAGATCGTGATCTTGGCGATGCCGTCGTCGGTGGTCTCGTAGCGGACGTCCTCGTAGTCGCCGGACGCGTGCCAGGTGGTTGCGGTGTCGGTCATGGCCCCATTCTCGCGACCGGCCGCGGACGCGGGCGCCCGGGTCAGAGCGTCAGCTCGCGACCCACGACGACGGTGCGGTCGCGGGGCAGGTCGAGCAGCTCGACCGGGTCGGGCGTCATCCGCGTCACGGCGACGAACAGGCGCTGGCGCCACCGCACCATCGAGCTCTCGCGGCTCACCTGCACCACGGGCAGCGACACGAAGAAGACCGCGTCCGAGGTGTCGAGCCCGTCGAGCTCGCCCCCGGCCAGCCGCCGTGCGCGCCGCAGCACCGCCATGACGTCGGGGTGCTCGCGGAACCCGAACACCGCCACCACCTGGACGACGCCGTCGCCCGGGTCGCCGAGCAGGTCGACGCTCACCCGTTCGTCGTCGGCCACCGTCGGGGTGTCGGCGGTGCTCCAGCTGAGCAGCACCACCTGGCGGTGCAGCACGTGGTTCTGCTGCACCGAGGTGCACAGGGCCATCGGCGCGACCCCGGCGTGCCGGGTGAAGAACACCGCGCTGCCCGACGTCCGGTGGGTGTCGGTGGCGTCGTCGGCCACCTCGTCCAGGATCGACCGGACGGACGTCTCGTGACGGTGCCGCGCCTCGTCGATGCGCCGCTGGCCGGTCTGCCAGGTCGTCATCAGCACCACGAGCACCAGGCCGATGCCCAGCGGCAGCCAGCCACCGGTGGCGACCTTCGGCACGTTCGCGGCCAGGAAGACGAGGATCACCAGCAGCACCGAGCCGGCCACCACCAGGCTGCCGGTGACGCGTCGCTCGCGCTGCCAGGTCAGCGTCAGGTACATCGAGGTGGTCACCGTGATCGTCGTGGTGACGGCCACGCCGTAGGCCGACGCCAGCGACGCCGAGCTGCCGAACGTCACGACCAGGACGAGGACGGCCGTCGCCAGCACCCAGTTGACGGCCGGCAGGTAGATCTGGCCGACGTGCTCGCGCGAGGTGTGCAGGATGCGCAGCGGCGGCAGGAAGCCCAGCCGGGTCGCCTGGTGCACCACCGTGAAGGCGCCGGAGATCACCGCCTGCGAGGCGATGATCGTCGCGAGGGTGGCCAGCACCACCATCGGGATCCGGCCCCAGGCGGGCACGAGCGCGAAGAACGGGTTGCCCGCGGACGACGGGTCGCCGACGACGACCGCCGCCTGCCCGAGGTAGCTCAGGACGAGCGCGGGGAAGACGACGAACAGCCAGCCGCGGGTGATCGCGCGACGGCCGAGGTGGCCGAGGTCGGCGTAGAGCGCCTCCGCACCGGTCACCGCGAGCACGACCGCGCCGAGCGAGAGGAACGCGACGAGCGGCTCGTCGCGCACGTACAGCACGACCCAGTGCGGCGAGAGCGCCTGGAGCACCGATGGCTCCCGGGCCACCGCGACCGCGCCGACCACCGCGATCACGCCGAACCAGACCATCATGATCGGCCCGAAGAGCCGGCCGATGCGCGCCGTCCCGAAGCGTTGCAGGACGAACAGCGCCGCCAGCACGACCACCGCGAGCGGCACGACCGCCCGGGCGAGCCCCGGGTCGGCCAGCTCGAGCCCCTCGGCGGCCGACAGCACCGAGATCGCGGGCGTGATCACGCTGTCGCCGAGGAACATGGCCGAGCCGACCATGCCGAGCAGCCCCAGCGCGGCGACGGCCCGCACGCCGCGGACGTGCGTGCGCAGCAGGCCGAGCAGCGCCAGCAGCCCGCCCTCCCCGTCGTTGTCGGCCCGCAGCAGCAGGCGCACGTAGAGCACCGTGACGATGAGGAACATCGACCACAGCACCGTCGACGTCATCCCGTACACGAGCTCGGGGTCGAGCGGCCTGCCTCGCGACGTCCCCTCGCGCAGCACGGTCCCCATCGCGTACAGGACGCTCGTGCCGATGTCGCCGAAGACGACGCCCACGGCACCGACCACCGCGACGAACCCGCCTGCCCCTGCGCCCGTGCGCTGGTCGACCTTCACCCTCCCGACAGTAGGTCGAGCGGGCCGATCCGGCTCAGGTGGCAGGATCGTGGTCGCGCCGCGACCCCTGACGCCGCGGGCGGGAGGGACGGGGACGTGTCCGCTGTCGTCGACGTCCTGGTCGGCCTGCCGCCCTGGGTCGTCCTGCTGCTCGTCTTCGCCCTCCCGGCCGTCGAGGCGTCCGCGTTCGTCGGCCTGGTGGTGCCGGGCGAGGTCGCGGTCCTCGTGGGAGGCGTGGTCGCCCACGGCGGGTCGCTGCCGCTGTGGGCGGTGATCGTGGTCGGCATCCTGGGTGCCGCCCTCGGCGACCAGGTCGGCTTCGTCGTCGGACGACGCTGGGGCCCGCGGCTCGTCGAGCACCTGCCCCACCGCGTCCGCACGGGCGGCGAGGTCGACCGCGCACTGGACCTGGTGCGCCGTCGTGGCGGCCTGGCCGTCGTCGTCGGACGGTGGGCCGCGGCCCTGCGCGCCCTCGTGCCCGGCGTCGCGGGGATGTCCGGGATGCGCCAGCTCACCTTCACCCTGTCCAACGTCGTGGGTGGAGCGATCTGGGTGGGCGTCGTCGCGGTCGCCGGGTTCGCCGCCGGCGCCTCGTACCGTCAGCTCGAGACCCGCCTCGGGCGTGGCGGCGAGGTGGTGGCGGCCGTGGTGGTCGTCGCGCTCGTCGCCGCCGTGCTCTGGCGCCGCCACCGCTCGTCCCCCACCCCGGAGGCCTGATGACGATCACCCGCTCCATCGTGCTGTTCGCCGCGGCCGCCCTGCTCGAGATCGGCGGCGCCTGGATGGTGTGGCAGGGGGTGCGTGAGCACCGGGGCCTGCTGTGGGTGGGCGCCGGCGTCGTCGCGCTCGGCCTGTACGGGTTCGTCGCGACCCTGCAGCCCGACGCCGACTTCGGACGGATCCTCGCCGCGTACGGCGGGGTGTTCGTCGCCGGCTCGCTCGCCTGGGGCGTGGTCGTCGACGGGTTCCGCCCCGCGCGCACCGACGTGCTGGGTGCGCTCATCTGCCTGGTCGGCGTCGCGGTGATCATGTACGCGCCCCGCAGCCAGTGACGTCGTAGCGTCGTCGCCATGAGCACCCCACAGCAGCCCATCGGCTCCGGGTTCGGCGCCGACACCACCGCCGCCGAGGTCCTCGCCGGCATCGACCTCACCGGCAAGGTCGCGGTCGTCACCGGCGGCTACTCCGGCCTCGGTCTGGAGACCACCCGCGCGCTCGCCGGCGCCGGCGCGCACGTCGTCGTCCCCGCGCGGCGTCCCGACGCCGCGCGCGAGAACCTCGACGGCATCGACGGCGTCGAGGTGGACGAGCTCGACCTCGGCGACCTCGCGAGCGTCGAGGCGTTCGCCGACCGCTTCCTGGCGTCCGGACGCACGATCGACCTGATGATCGACAACGCCGGCATCATGGCGTGCCCCGAGACGCGCGTCGGCCCGGGCTGGGAGGCCCAGCTCGCCACCAACCACCTCGGCCACTTCGCGCTCGTCAACCGGCTCTGGCCCGCGCTCGCGCCCGGTGGCGCGCGCGTGGTGTCGGTGTCGTCGTCGGGACACAAGAACAGCCCCGTCGTCTGGGACGACCTGCAGCTCGAGCGCGGCTACGACAAGTGGAAGGCCTACGGCCAGGCCAAGACCGCCAACGCCCTGTTCGCCGTGCACCTCGACGCCCTGGGCAAGGACGTGGGCGTCCGCGCGTTCTCGCTGCACCCCGGCGGCATCCTGACCCCGCTGCAGCGGCACCTGCCGAAGCAGGAGATGGTCGACAAGGGCTGGATCGACGAGGAGGGGAACTCGCTGAACCCGTCGTTCAAGACGCCCGAGCAGGGCGCCGCCACGTCGGTCTGGGCGGCCACCTCCCCGCAGCTCGACGGCCTGGGCGGCGTCTACTGCGAGGACTGCGACGTCGCGCCGGTCTCCACCGACTCCTCGCCCGGCGTCCGTCCCCACGCCGTCGACCCCGACGAGGCCGCCCGGCTGTGGTCGGTCTCGGCCGAGCTCACGGGAGTCGACGCGTTCGCCTCCTAGCGGCGCCCCAGGGTCGACGTGCCGGAGGTCACGCCCGTCGTTCACGTCGAGGACGGGCTTTCGTCACGTCGACCACGGACAATCGCTGACGTGGGGGTCACGTCGGTCGAGCGCGCGCAGACGCCCTCTGGGCCCCTCGCCCGTCTCCGCGGGCGGCGCGTGTCCGACCGCGCCTGGGTCGGGCTGTGCGTGCTGCTGGTCGTCGCGGTGCGCCTGCCGTTCCTGACGCTGCACGTCGGCGCCGACGAGGGCGGGTTCCTGCTGCTCGGGTCGCAGTGGCGCTCCGGCGCCGGCTCGCTCTACGGCCAGTACTGGGTCGACCGGCCGCCGCTGCTCATCGGCGCCTACGGGCTGGCCGACGCGCTCGGTGGCGTGGTGGCGCTGCGCCTGATCGGCTGCGTCGCGGCCGGCGCCACCGTCCTGCTCGCCGCCCACGCCGGACGGACGGCACGCGGCGCCGCCGGTGGACGCTGGGCCGCGATGGCCGCCGGCGCCTTCCTCACCACGTCGATGTTCGGGGCGCCCGAGGTCAGCGGCGAGCTGCTGGCCGTCCCGTTCGTGATGGCCTCGGTGGCCGTCACCCTCTCGGTGATCGGCACCCGCGACCCCCGCCGCCAGCTGCTCGGCGGGCTCCTCGCCGGCGCGCTCGCGGCCGTCGGTCCCCTGGTCAAGCAGAACTTCGTCGACGGCTTCGTGTTCGCCGTCGTGGCCCTGGCCGTCGCCGCCCTCACCGGACGGATCGACCGCCGCGCCGCGGGGCGTGCCCTGGCGGGCGGCGTCGTCGGCGCCCTGGTGACCGCGGCCGTGGTGCTCGCCTGGGCCGCCTCGCGAGGGACGTCCCTGCCCGAGCTGTGGAACGCCCTGATCCCGTTCCGCGCCGACGCCGCGGCCGTCATCTCCAGCTCGGCCAGCCCCGCCACCGGCGAGCGACTGGTGCGGCTCGTCGGGTCGTTCGTGATCAGCGGCGGCGCCGTCCTGGCCACGCTCGCCCTGATCTCGGTGGTCCGACGACGCGGACGCGACCACGTGGGCACCGGTGCCGTCGCCGTCCTCGGCTGGGCGACGTTCTCGGTGTTCGCCGGGGGCAGCTACTGGCTCCACTACCTGCTCGAGATGCTGCCCGGCCTCGCGCTCGCGGCCGCGATCGCCGGTGGCGGCGTGCGGCGCACGCGTCGGGTGGGACGTCCCGTCGTCGTGTACGCGCTGCTGCTCGCCGTGGTCGCCGGCACCACCAGCAGCATCACCCGCATCCAGGAGGGCTCGGTGCCCTACACGGCGGGCACCTGGCTGGGCGCGGCGTCCCGTCCCGGCGACACCGCGATCGTGGCCTACGGGCAGCCGGGGATCCTCTACGAGGCCGGGCTGAGCAGCCCGTACTCGATGGTGTGGAGCCTCCCGGTGCGGGTGCGCGACCCGAGGCTCACGCAGATGACCGCCGTCCTCGAGGGCCCGCGCGCACCGGTCTGGCTGGTGCAGTGGAGGGGGACGATGCGGTCGTGGGGCATCGACCCGTCGGCCGCCGAGCCCGTGATCGAGGCGCGCTACCGCCGCGTCGCCGACGTCTGCGGGTACGCGGTCCTGCTGCGCGACGACGTGGAGCGCCCGGTGCCGCCCACGCCCGCGGTGTGCCCCTCAGGACCCTGACGCCTCGAGCGCGTCCCTGATCCCGTCGCGGCACAGGTCGGCGAAGATGCCCAGCCACTGGGTCATCGCCGCGTCGTCGACGGTCGAGTCCACGACCATCAGGTGCTCCACGACCGTGCCGCGGTCACCGGCGTCGAGCACGTGCAGGGTCTCGGTGGCGCCGCCGACCGGGCTCTGGTTGCGGAGCACCAGCCGGCACCGCGACGCCGAGCGCTCGTGGCGGACGACCACGACGTCGGACTCCAGCGGCTCGTCGAAGACCCAGGTGGTCGAGACCAGCTCGGCGCCGACGTCCTCGACCCGGCCGTCGACCGGGGCGAAGGTGCGGACGGCCCGTCCCCAGTGACCGGGGCCGGTGAGGTCGGTCACGACGGCCCACGCCCGCGCCATCGGCAGCGTGGTCGTGAGCTCGCGCCTGGATGACGTCACGTCGCTGCTCTCCCCCGTACGACGGCCCCTCGCCGCTGGCGCCCCCGTCGCGGAGGCACAGCCCGATCCTACTGGTACGTACCAGTGCGAAACGACGTGTCGGCGCGTGACGGTAGCCATATGACACGAACGATGTATCATTCATCGTGTCAGTTAAGTCCACTCGGAGGTGTCCCATGAGCAGCACCACGATCCGCCCCGGCAACATCCGTGACGAGGCCCCCGAGGGCGGCCACGACGACGTCGCCGCGCGCCTGCTCGACTCGGCCGCGACGCTGTCCTACGACCCGGCCACCGAGCTGGACTGGGACGCCCCGCTCGAGCCCGGCCTGTACGGCCTGAACCCCGAGTGGTGCTCGCTGTACGGCACCCCGCTGTGGGACGAGATGACCGAGGACCAGAAGGTCACGCTGACGCGGCACGAGGTCTGCTCGATCATGAGCACCGGCATCTGGTTCGAGATGATCCTGCAGCAGATGATCCTGCGCGACCAGTACGTCCAGGACCCCTCCACCTCGGAGTTCCAGTTCGCGCTCACCGAGATCGCCGACGAGTGCCGGCACTCGATCATGTTCGCGCGCGCCTGCGCCAAGATGGACGTCCCGAACTACACCCCCAAGCGCCTCACCGTCGAGGTCGCCCGCGCCTTCAAGACCCTCGCCAACGCCGAGGCCGCGTACGGCGGCATCCTCGTGGCCGAGGAGGTGCTCGACGTCATGCAGCGCGACTGGATGCGCGGCGAGCAGGTGCTGCCGATCGTGCGCGGCACCAGCAAGATCCACGTGGTCGAGGAGTCGCGGCACATGAAGTTCGCCCGCGAGGAGATCCGCGAGTCGATGCAGGGCGTCAGCGAGCGCCGTCGCCGGATGAGCGCGTTCGTGATCTCGATGGCCGCCTACTTCATCGTCACCAGCATGGTGAACCCCGGCGTGTACGCCGCCGCCGGGCTCGACACCAAGCGCGCCGTGCGCGAGGCCGCCCGCAGCGAGCACCGCAAGGCGATGATGCGCACCAGCTGCGCGCACCTCATGCACTTCCTGTCCGAGGTCGGCCTGCTGACGCCCCGCGCGGCCAAGGTCTACCGCAAGATCAACATGCTCTGACCCATGTCCTACGCGATCACGCAGAGCTGCTGCAACGACGCCACGTGCGTCTCGGTGTGCCCGGTCAACTGCATCCACCCGACGCCCGACGAGCCCGACTTCGGCACGACGGACATGCTGTACATCGACGGTGACAGCTGCATCGACTGCGGTGCCTGCGCCGACGCGTGCCCGGTCGACGCGATCCGTCCCGCCGACCGGCTGTTCGGCCCCGAGTCGATCTTCGTCGAGCTGAACGCGCAGTACTACGCCGATCGCGACGTCGACCACACCTGGGGCGAGCCGCAGTTCCCGCGGTCGATGCCCACGCCGAGCCGGGGGCTGCGCGTCGCGGTCGTCGGCACCGGGCCCGCGGCGTCCTACACCGCGCAGGAGCTGCTGTACGCCACCGACGCCGAGGTCACGATGATCGACCGGCTGCCCGTGCCCGGCGGGCTGGTGCGCGCCGGCGTGGCGCCCGACCACCCGTCCACCAAGCGCATCGGCGACAGCTTCGCGTCGATGTGGGACAACCCGCGCCTGCACCTGGTGGCCAACCTCGACGTGGGCCGCGACGTCAGCCGCGAGGAGGTGCTCGAGCACCACCACGCCGTCGTGTACGCCACCGGAGCGGCGTCCGACCGCGCGCTCGACGTGCCAGGCGAGGACCTCCCCGGCAGCATCAGCGCCACCGACGTCGTCCGCTGGTACAACGGCGACCCGCTCGCCGACGTCGAGGCGCCCGTGCTGACGTCGGCGCGCGCCGTCGTCGTCGGCAACGGCAACGTCGGCCTCGACGTCGCCCGCATCCTCACCGGCGACCCCGACCACCTCGCCACCACCGACATCGCCGACGAGGCCCTCGCCGCCCTGCGCGACGGCGCGCTGCACGAGGTGGTCGTGCTCGGCCGCCGCGGCCCCGAGCACGCCGCCTACACCGGCCCCGAGCTGGTGGCGCTGGCCCACCGCCTCGACGCCGAGCTGGTCGTCGCCGACGACCCCGACACCCGCGCCGCCATCGAGGCCGCCGCGCCCGGCACCCGCGCCGCGCTGCTGCGCGACGTGCCGATGGTCCCGGTCGACCTCACCGCTCCCCCGGCTCCGGGTCGCCGCATCGTCCTGGCGTTCGGCCTGGCCACCCGCGAGCTGGTGGGCGACTCCCACGTCACCGGGGTCCGCACCGCGCGCGGCGACGAGCCCGGGCCCGAGGTGGCCACCGGGCTGGTGGTCCGCGCCGTCGGGTACCGCGGCCGGCCGGTCGCCGACCTGCCCTTCGAGGACGAGTCGGGCACCGTGCCCCACGAGGGCGGAGGCGTGGTCGACGCCGACGGCGCCCGCGTGCCCGGCACCTACGTCGCCGGCTGGATCAAGCGCGGCCCCTCCGGTGGCATCGGCGCCAACCGCACCTGCGCCGCCGATACCGTCGCGACGATCCTCGACGACCTCGGCCACGGACGCGTCCCCGCCCCGAGGCGCGGCGCCGCCGCGTTCGCCCGGCTCGTCCGCAAGCGGCAGGGCGACGCCCTCGGCCTGAAGCACGTGCTCAACATCGACCGCACCGAGCGCGAGGCCGGCGCCGCCGCGGGACGCCCGCGCGTCAAGCTCACCACCGTCCCCGACCTGCTGGCCGCCGGACGCGGACGCAAGCGCTAGAAGACCGAGTAGCCGCCGTCGATCGTGACGATCGACCCGGTCATGAAGCTCGACGACGGCGAGGCGAGGTGCACGACCGTCGGCGCGATCTCGTCGGGCGTGGCGTACCGCTCCATCGGCGCGTCCTCGATCCACTGGCGCCGGAACTCCGGCTCGTCCACCGGCGACATCTCGGTCTTGACGTACCCCGGCGCGACGGCGTTGACGCGGATGCCCAGCGGGGCCCACTCGGCCGCGAGGGACCGCGTGAGGTGGTGCACGGCGGCCTTGGACGCGTTGTAGGCGGGCTGCCACTGGGGACGGTTGACGATGTCGCCCGACATCGAGCCGATGTTGACGATCGACCCGCCGCCGTGCTCGGCCATGTGCCGGGCGGCGGCCGTGCTGAGCATCCACACGCCCATCACGTTCACGTCGAAGACCTCGCGGAACTCGTCGTCGCCCACCTCGAGCGCCGGTCGGTGCACGCACGTGCCCGCGTTGTTGACCACGACGTCGAGGCGGCCGGTCTCGTCGACGGTGCGGGCGACGAGCGCGTCCACCTCGGCACGGTCGGTGACGTCGGTGCGCACGGCGAGCACGCGTCGGCCGGTCTCCTCGGCGAGCGACGCGGCGACGTCGACGGACGCGTCGCCGTCACGCGCGGCGATGACGACGTCGGCGCCCGCCTCGGCCAGCGCACGCGAGAACGCGAGGCCGAGGCCGCGGTAGCCGCCCGTCACGATCGCGGTGCGCCCGTCGAGGGCGAACCTGGAGAGCACGGTGTCGGTCATGGGTTCCTCCGGTGGATGGGTCAGACGAGCACGACGAAGGTGTGGATCACCAGGCCGACGAGACCGCCGACGACGGTGCCGTTGATCCGGATGAACTGCAGGTCGCGGCCCACGTGCAGCTCGATGCGCCTCGCGGCCTCGTGGCCGTCCCAGCGGTCGACGGTCTCGGAGATGACGGTGGCCAGCTCGCTGCCGTAGTTGGTCACCAGGAAGGCCGCCGCGTCGCTGAGCATCGTGTCGAGGCGCTCCTGGGTGGCCGCGTCGTCCACGACGAGGCGGCCGTAGCCCACCAGCGCCTCGATGCCGCGGGTGCGCAGCACGCTGTCGGGGTCGGCCAGGGCGTCGGCGAACGCGTTGCGCAGGGCGTTCCAGATCGAGACGGCGCTGTCGCCGACCTTCGGCTGCGCCAGCACCCGACGCTTGAGCCGCTCGGCGCGCTCGCGGGTGTCGTCGTCGTGCTGGAGGTCGTCGGCGAGCTGGGCAAGGAAGTCGTCCAGGGCCTTGCGGGCGCGGTGCTCGGGGTCGTCGCGGACGTCGGCGGCGAACGCGATGGCCTCGCGGATCAGGCGCTCGGAGACGCGCTCGTCCACCCACTGCGGGGTCCACCACGGTGCCCGCTCCTGGACGACGGCGACGATGTCGCCCTCGTGGTCGGTCAGGTAGCGGTGCAGCTCGCCCACCGCCAGGTCGACCAGGCCGTGGTGGGCGCCCTCGGCGACGACCTCCTGCAGCAGCTGCCCGGCGACGGGGCTGAGCTCCTCGTCGGCCAGCCGCGGGATGAGGGTCTGCTCGACGAGCGCGCGCACGTCGTCGTCCTTGATCCGGACGACGGCCTGGCGGGCGATCTTGGCGACCTCGCCGACGACGCGCGTGGCGTGCGCCTCGTCGGAGACCCACGTGCCGATGCGGCGGCTGACCTGGGCGCTCATGACGCGCTCGCGCACCACCTCCTGGGACAGGAAGTTGTCGGTGACGAACTCCTGGAGGCTCTGGCCCAGCGCCGCCTTGCGGGTGGGGATCAGCGCGGTGTGCGGGATCGGCAGGCCGAGCGGGTGGCGGAACAGCGCGGTGACGGCGAACCAGTCGGCGATCGCGCCCACCATGCTCGCCTCGGCCCCGGCGTTGACGAACCCCCAGAAGCCGTCCTGCCCGAGCGTGGCGGCGAAGACGACCGCCGCGAGCACGAGCAGCGACAGGGCGACGGCCTGCATGCGTCGCAGCCCCTTCAGACGCGCGGCGTCGGCCTCGCCGCTGCCCGGGACGTTCAGCTGCAGGGGGGTCTGGGTGGTCACGAGCCGACCTTAGGTGGTGGCGCGGCCGACGGCCCGCGGGCCCGCCGCGCCCTAGACTCCCGCCCATGACCTTCCGCGAGGGCGCCGAGCTCGACACCAGCCAGGTGACGTCCGGAGGTGGCGGCCGCGGCGGCGCCATCGTCGGCGGCGGGGTGGGCAGCATCCTGCTGCTCGTCCTGGGCCTGATCTTCGGCGGCGACGTCCTCGGCGGCGCCGGTGGTGGCGGCGGGCTCGCCTTCGACCCGACGACGATCACGCAGGCCGGGCAGTCCGAGGGGGACCTGTCGGGCAAGGCGTTCGACGAGTGCCGCACCGGTGCCGACGCCAACGCCAACGACACCTGTCGCGTGATCGGCACCGTCAACAGCGTGCAGGACTACTGGAGCGACGCGCTGCCGGCCGACGGCAACCGCCAGTACCGCGAGGCCCAGACCGTCCTGTACTCCGGGCAGACCCAGTCACCCTGCGGCACCGCGTCCAACGCGACCGGCCCCTTCTACTGCCCGAGCGACGAGCGGGTCTACATCGACGCGTCGTTCTTCGACGAGCTCACCCGCACCTACGGCTCCGACGGCGGTGCCCTCGCGCAGATGTACGTCGTCGCGCACGAGTACGGCCACCACGTGCAGCAGATCCTCGGGGTGCTCGGGGCGGCCCAGCAGGACCGTCAGGGCGCCGAGTCCGGGTCGGTGCGCATCGAGCTGATGGCCGACTGCCTCGCGGGCGTCTGGGCCAACCACGCCTCGTCCACCCGCGACGCCGACGGCGAGGCGCTGCTCGAGCCGCTGACGCGCCGCGACGTCGAGTCGGCGCTGTCGGCGGCGGCGGCCGTCGGCGACGACCGCATCCAGCGCGCGTCGGGCGGCCAGGTGAACCCCGAGGCCTGGACGCACGGGTCGGCCGCGCAGCGTCAGCGCTGGTTCACCACCGGCTACGAGTCGGGCACGCTCCAGCGCTGCGACACGTTGAACGCGCGTGACCTCTGAGACCACCTCGCCGACGGCGTCCACCCGGCGCCGGCTCGGCATCGAGGTCTGGATCGTCCTCGGCCTCTCGCTCGGCCAGTCCGGGGTCTACGCGCTCGTCAGCCTGGTCGCCAAGCTGACGCAGGGTCCGCTGCGCGACCAGACCGCGACGCTCAACGCCTCGCGCAGCTCGCGCGAGTACCTCGACCTCACCTACCAGCTGCTCGGCATCGGGTTCGCGCTCGTCCCCGTGGTGCTGGCGCTGTTCCTGCTGTGGACCGGTGGCGACCGCGTCCGCGACGTGCTCGGTCTCGGTCGCGGCGGCACGGGCCGCGCGGTGCTCGAGGGCGCCGGCCTCGCCGCCCTGATCGGGCTGCCCGGGCTCGCGCTGTACTTCGTCGGGCGCGCGATCGGCATCACCGCGACGGTCGTCCCAAGCGGCCTGGACGCCTACTGGTGGACGGTGCCGGTGCTGGTGGTCGCGGCGGCGCAGAACGCCGTCCTCGAGGAGGTCGTCGTCGTCGGGTACCTGATGACGCGGCTGCGCCAGATCGGCTGGTCACCGGCCGCGACGATCGTCACCAGCGCCCTGGTCCGCGGGTCGTACCACCTGTACCAGGGCATCGGCGCGGGCCTCGGCAACGTCGTGATGGGCCTGGTGTTCGGATGGTTCTACCACCGGTTCGGACGGGTGCTGCCGCTCGTCGTCGCCCACACCATCCTCGACGTCGTCGCGTTCGTGGGCTACGCGCTGCTCAAGGACGTCCTCGGCCTGCCGTGACGCGCCTGACGTCCTCGGGCAACCGGGACGAAACACCCCGCTCCTAGCGTCACGCAGATGACACCCTCCCCCGGTCACGACGCCCTCGCCCACGCCACCGCCCGCCGTCTGCTCGCCGGCATCGGACGACGCGACCTGCTCCGGGCGGCCGCGGCCACCGCCGCCACGGGCGCGGTCGCCGGCGCGCCCGTCGCCGCCGAGGCCGCCGGTCGTCCGCGTCCGGGGAAGCACCGTCCCGTGGGCGTCCTGCAGCCCGGGACGGGCCGCATCGACGGCGACCACTACCTCAGCGCCACCCCCGACTCCGTGCGCTGGGGCTACGTCCCCGGCACCGACGCCGAGCCCGTGCTGACGATGCGCTCGGGCCGCACGGTGACCATCGACGCCCTCTCGCACGAGGGGATCCTGGAGGACCAGGGACGCGACCCGCTCACCTGGTTCGGCTCGAAGGGCGTCGGGCGCTCCGAGGTGCTGCGCGACGCCGTCTCGGTCGCCCGCGACTACGACCGCACCACCCGCGACTTCGACAAGGACGGCCCGCACGTCGTCATCGGCCCGATCCACGTCGAGGGCGCGCGCCCCGGCGACGTCCTCAAGGTGCAGACGCTGTCGGCGACGCCCCGCGTGCCGTACGGCGTCGTGTCGAGCCGTCACGGCAAGGGAGCGCTGCCCGTCCAGGCCGGCGGCCTGCCCGCGGCCGGCATCACGCTCGACGAGGTGATGCCGCCCGTGGCCACCGACGGACGCGCCACCGGCGACCCCGAGCGCTACGGCAACGTCTCGGTCTTCACCCCGGTGGAGTCGACGCGGCGGGGGCCGGTCGCCGTGATGGACCGCCGCGGCGGCAGCGTCAAGTTCCCGCTCCAGCCGTTCATGGGGATGATGGGCGTCGCGTTCGCCGACGGGAGCAGCGAGACCGCACCCGAGCTGAACTCGATCCCGCCCACGCTCGGCGGCGGCAACATCGACATCAGCCTGCTCGGCCCGGGCTCGACGTTCTACCTGCCGGTGCGCGCCGACGGTGCCCTGTTCTACGTCGGCGACCCGCACCTGGCGATGGGCGACGGCGAGGTCGCCCTCACCGCGCTCGAGGGCTCGCTGCGGGCGACGTTCCGCCTCACGGTGTGCAAGCGCGGACGCGGCGGCGCGCCGGCCGTCGCGTTCGACTACCCGTTCGCCGAGACCGCGGACGCCTGGATCCCGATCGGTCTGTCCGACCCCGACGGCTCGCTCGGCGGCGGGCAGTCCAGCGACCTCGACGTCGCGATGCGCCGCGCCGTCGTCAACGCGCTCGACTTCCTCGAGGCCGAGCAGGGCATGGACCGCGCCACGGCGTACGCCTACCTGTCGGCCGCGGGCGACTTCGTCGTCTCCCAGGTCGTCGACCGCACCACCGGCGTCCACGGCGTCATCGCCAAGTCGCACTTCGTCCGGTAGTCGTCGCGACAGGACAACCGGCCCGTCGCCCCAGCGGAACCACCCGCACCACTCCCCACGGAGAACCGACGACACCGTGGGAAGTTCTCCGGGGTGTCGTCGGATTCCCAGGTGAACCTGGGAATCCGACAACAGGTCCGGCGAGCCCACCACCGGGGCGGGCGCGGTTGGCGGGGGCTGGGATGATGGGCGGGCCCATGAGCAGCCCCTCCCCCTCCACCGCCGCACCCGACCTGCGCGACCTGCGTCGCCGGATCGGGGCCGTCGGCCTGCGCGACGAGCGTCGTCTGCGCCGCCGGCTCGACCAGCTGCGCGGTCAACGCGACGAGGCCCGCCACGCGCAGGACCTCGAGCGCCTCGTCCAGGACGTCGGCACCGCCGAGGCCAGGGTGGAGCACCGCGCGTCCCTGGAGCCACGGCTCGACCTGCCGCCCGAGCTGCCGGTCTCGGGCCGCGCCGACGAGATCGCCGCCGCGATCAGCGAGAACCAGGTGGTGATCGTCGCGGGCGAGACCGGCTCGGGCAAGACCACGCAGATCCCCCGCATCCTGCTCGGCCTGGGACGCGGCGTCCGCGGTCGCATCGGGCACACCCAGCCACGACGCATCGCGGCGCGCACCGTCGCCGAGCGCATCGCCGAGGAGTGCGGCGGCGAGCTGGGCGGCACCGTCGGCTACACGGTGCGGTTCCACGACCAGGTCTCCGACGACACGCTCGTCAAGGTGATGACCGACGGCATCCTTCTCGCCGAGATCCGCAGCGACCCGTTCCTGCGCCAGTACGACACGATCATCATCGACGAGGCGCACGAGCGGTCGCTGTCGATCGACTTCCTGCTCGGCTACCTCAAGCGGCTCCTCCCCCGCCGCCGCGACCTCAAGGTCGTCATCACCTCGGCCACCATCGACCCCGAGAGGTTCGCCGCGCTGTTCGACGGGGCGCCGATCATCGAGGTCAGCGGGCGCACGTTCCCCGTCGAGGTCCGCTACCGGCCCGTCGTCGACCGCGACGACACCGACCCCTTCGAGGCGGTCGCCGACGCCGTCGAGGAGCTCGGCACCGAGGGCGAC
The DNA here is from genome assembly GCF_049059935.1 of Solicola agrisoli. Lineage (NCBI taxonomy): Bacteria > Bacillati > Actinomycetota > Actinomycetes > Propionibacteriales > Nocardioidaceae > Solicola > Solicola agrisoli. The sequence continues at coordinate 181,379 of NZ_JBMGQR010000001.1, forward strand.
GGCGACGTGCTCGTGTTCCTGTCGGGCGAGCGCGAGATCCGCGACGCCACCGACGTGCTGAACCGCCGCAGCTGGCGACGCACCGAGGTGCTGCCCCTGTACGGACGGCTGTCGGCCGCCGACCAGCACAAGATCTTCCAGCCCCACACCGGACGACGCGTCGTGCTGGCCACCAACGTCGCCGAGACGTCGCTGACCGTGCCCGGCATCCGCTACGTCGTCGACGCCGGCACGGCCCGCATCTCGCGCTACAGCCAGCGCCTCAAGGTCCAGCGGCTGCCGATCGAGCCCGTCTCGCAGGCCAGCGCCAACCAGCGTGCGGGCCGCTGCGGTCGCGTGGCCGACGGCATCTGCATCCGGCTGTACTCCGAGGAGGACTACGACGGGCGCCCGGAGTTCACCGACCCCGAGATCCTGCGGACCAACCTCGCGTCGGTGCTGCTGCAGATGGCCTCGGCCGACCTCGGCGCCGTCGAGGACTTCCCGTTCATGGACCCGCCCGACAGGCGGGCCGTGCGCGACGGCGTCGAGCTGCTGCTCGAGCTGGGTGCGCTGCAGCCCGAGGTCGAGGGCGAGAACCACCGTCTCACCGACGTCGGACGCGTCGTGGCGGGTCTGCCGCTCGACCCCCGGCTCGCCCGCATGCTCGTCGAGGCCCAGCGCAACGACTGCCTGCGCGAGGTGCTCGTCATCGTCTCCGGCCTGTCGGTGCAGGACCCCCGCGAGCGCCCGTCGGACGCCCAGCAGGCCGCCGACACCAAGCACGCGCGGTTCGCCGACAAGGGCTCGGACTTCGCGTCCTACCTGCACCTGTGGGACTACCTGCGCGAGCAGCGCAAGGCCCTGTCGGGCAGCGCGTTCCGGCGGATGTGCCGCGACGAGTACCTGCACTACCTGCGCGTGCGCGAGTGGCAGGACGTGCACGGGCTGCTGCGCCAGAGCGCCAAGGACCTGCGCTGGTCGCTCGACACCCCGCCCGCCGACGCCGACCGCGTCCACCAGTCGCTGCTCGCCGGCCTGCTCTCGCACGTCGGTCTGCAGGAGCCGGAGGGACGCGACTACCTGGGCGCCCGCGGTGCCAAGTTCGCGGTGTTCCCCGGATCGGCCCTGGCCAAGAAGCCGCCCCGCTGGGTGATGGCCGGCGAGCTGGTCGAGACCAGCCGGCTGTGGGCGCGCACGGTCGCGCGCGTCGACCCCGCGTGGGTCGAGCAGGCCGCGTCCCACCTGGTCAAGCGGTCGTACTCCGAGCCGCACTGGTCCAAGAAGCGCGGGTCGGTGATGGCGCACGAGCGGGTCACCCTCTACGGCATCCCCCTGGCCGCCGACCGGCTCGTGACGTTCGGCAGCATCGACCCGGTGACGTCGCGCGACCTGTTCATCCGGCACGCGCTCGTGCAGGGCGAGTGGGACACCCGGCACCACTTCTTCGACCGCAACCGCGCGCTGCTCGACGACGTCGAGGACCTCGAGGAGCGCGTCCGCCGCCGCGACATCCGCATCGACGACGACACGCTGTTCGCCTTCTACGACCGCCTCGTGCCCGCCGACGTCGTGTCCGGCCGGCACTTCGACACCTGGTGGAAGCAGGCACGCCGCAGCTCCCCCACGCTGCTCGACCTCGACCCCGAGCAGCTGCGACGCGACGGCGCGCTCGTCGACGCCGACGCGTTCCCGACGTCGTGGACGTCCGGACCCGACGCGCCCGCCATGCCGCTCAGCTACGTCTTCGAGCCCGGCACCGAGACCGACGGCGTCACCGTCGACGTGCCGCTGGCGCTGCTGCCGCGCGTCGAGGAGTCGGAGTTCGCCTGGAACGTGCCGGGCCACCGCGAGGAGCTCGTCACCGCGCTCATCCGCACGCTGCCCAAGACCTGGCGCAAGCAGTTCGTCCCCGCGCCCGACTACGCGCGTCGCGTGCTCGAGCGCATCGGCAGCACCGAGGGCGACCTCGCCACCACGGTCGCCGACGAGCTGCGCCGGATGACCGGCGTCGTCGTGCCGGCGCAGGAGTTCGCCGTCGACGCGCTGCCGCCGCACCTGCGTCCGACGTTCCGGGTGCTCGACGACGGCCGCGAGGTCGGCCGCGGCAAGGACCTCGCCGCGTTGCGCGAGGAGCTGCGCCCCAAGGCCCGCAGCGTGCTGTCGGCGGCGTCGTCGGGCCTGGAGCAGACCGGCGAGACCACGTGGGCGTTCGGCACCGTGCCCCGCTCGGTGACCACCGAGATCTCCGGCCACCAGGTCACCGCGTACCCGACGCTCGTCGACCGCGGCACGAGCGTCGACCTGACCGTGGTGGAGTCCGAGGACGTGCAGGCCGCGCGCACCACCGCGGGGCTGGCACGGCTTATTGTCCTGAACACCAGCTCGCCGGTGCCGAACATCATGCGGGCGCTGTCACGCACCGACACCCTCGTCCTGGCCACCAGCCCCTACGCCACGGTCGCCGACCTCGTCGAGGACTGCCGGCTGGCCGCCGTCGAGGAGCTGATCGCCTCGGCGGGCGGGCCGGTGTGGGACGCGGACGCCTACGCGCGGCTCCGCGAGCACGTGCGGGCCGAGGTGCACGGCGCCACCGAGCGCGTCCTGCGGCTCGTGGTGGCCACGCTGCACGCGTGGGGCGAGGTGCGCCAGGCGATGGCCGACGCCCCGCCGGCCCGGGCCGCCACCGTCGACGACGTGCGCGTGCAGGTGTCGTGGCTGGTGTTCGCCGGCTTCGTCCGCGAGACCGGTGCCCTGCAGCTGCAGCACCTCCCCCGCTACCTCAAGGCGGCGACGTCGCGGTTCGCCGACGGCGTCGACGTGCGCGTGGACGCCGAGCGCACCGCGACCGTCCAGGACCTCGAGGCCGAGCTGCACGAGATCGTCCAGGCGCTCCCCGAGGTGCGACGCGACACCGCGTCCGTCCGACAGTGCAGGTGGATGCTCGAGGAGCTGCGGGTCCAGCTGTTCGCCCAGCGGCTGCGCACCGCGGGCGCGGTCTCGGAGAAGCGCGTCCGCAAGGCCCTCGACGCCCTGCGCTGACAGCCAGCGATCTACCTCACGGAGAGGCGGCTGGCGCCCGGCTGGCAAGGCGCGCCGAGGACGGCGAACTGTTCTTGTTCGCCGACGAGGCAGCAACGCCGCCAGCCGGGATGCCAGGCGTCTCTCAGCCGACGCCGAGCAGGTCGATGACGAAGATCAGCGTCTGGCCGCTGAGGCGGTGGCCGCCGCCGGCGGGGCCGTAGGCGAGCTCCGGCGGGATGACCAGCTGGCGGCGTCCGCCGACCTTCATCCCCGGGATGCCCTCCTGCCAGCCGGCGATCAGGCCCTGCAGCGGGAAGGTGATGGACTCACCGCGGTCCCACGACGCGTCGAACTGCTCGCCGGAGTCGAACTCGACCCCGACGTAGTGCACCTCGACGCGGTCGCCGGCCTTGGCCTCGTCACCGTCGCCGACGACGACGTCGGTGGACTGCAGCGTGGTGGGGGCGTCCCCACCGGGGAAGTCGATCTCGGGCTTGGTCAGGTCAGTCATGGCACCAGCCTCTCAGGACAGGAACTCGTCGGGGTTCGGGCCCGTGCGGTCACCCTGGTCGAGCGCGCTGATGGCGGTGACCTGCGCGTCGGTGAGCTCGAAGTCGAAGACGTCGAAGTTCTCGACGATGCGCGACGGCGTGACCGACTTGGGGAAGACGACGTTGCCCTCCTGGACGTGCCAGCGGATCACGACCTGCGCCGGGCTCTTGCCGACCTCCTCGGCGATGGAGCCGATGGTGGGCGACTCGAGGTCGCCGCGGCCGAGCGGGGTCCAGGCCTCGGTCAGGATGCCGCGGTCGGCGTTGACCTGGCGGAGCGCGGTCTGGGTGAAGAAGGGGTGCACCTCGACCTGGTTGACGGCAGGAGTCACGTCGGTCTCGGCCGCGAGCCGGTTCAGGTGGTTCTCGTGGAAGTTCGAGACACCGATCGAGCGGGCCTTGCCGTCGCGGTACAGCTCCTCGAAGCCCTTCCAGGACTCGACGTAGCGGTCGAGGCCGGGCAGCGGCCAGTGGATCAGGTAAAGGTCGACGTAGTCGAGCCCGAGCTTGCCGAGGCTCTCCTCGAGGGCGGCGATCGCCTCGTCGTGGCCGTGGGAGTCGTTGTTGAGCTTGGTGGTGACGAACAGCTCGTCGCGGTCGACGCCGGACGCGGCGATGGCGCGGCCCACGCCCTCCTCGTTGCCGTACATGGCAGCGGTGTCGATGTGGCGGTAGCCGGCGTCCAGCGCGGCGCCGATCGCCTTCTCGACCTCGTCGGGCTCGACCTGCCAGACACCGAACCCGAGCTGGGGGATGGTGTTGCCGTTGTTCATGGACAGGCTGGGGACCTGGGTCACAGGTGATCGCTCCTCGTGCTGGTGGGCGTCAGAAAGCGGCGTCCGGTCCGGACGCCACACCCATGCCAACACGAGCCGGAGCGGCGCGCATTCCCGAGGAAGCTCAGGCGATGCCGGCGTTGTCGAGCGCGAGGTTGAGCCGGCCGAGCTGGCCGGCGAACGCGGCGAGCTCGGGGGCGTCCCAGTCCTCGAGGGCGTGCACGAGGTTGTCGTGGCGCTGCTGGCGCACGCTCGCCAGACGCGTCGCAGCCTCCTCGGAGACGGCCACCAGGCGCGCGCGTCCGTCGGTCGGGTCGGGCACGCGCTCGACGAGGTGCAGCTTCTCCAACGTCGCCAGGCCCCGGCTGATCGTCGACTTGTGGACGCCGATGCTGTCGGCGAGGTCGCTGCCGCGCACGCCGACGCCGGTCTCGTCGGTGGACTCGCTGACCGCGATGAGCATCAGGTACGAGGCGTAGTCGAGGTCGGGGTGGATCTGCGTCACCAGCTGCATGCTCCGGATGCGGGATCGGCGCATGAGCCTCACGAGCTCGTACTCGACGTCGTGCTCGACGGTGATGTCAGGGCTCATGGGCGCAGGTTATCGTCCCGCACCCAACGTCGTCGCGACCGCGGTCACTTGAGCTCCGACGAGCTGAGGCCCAGGAGGCGGCGCGCGACGATCAGCTGCTGGATCTGCTGGGTGCCCTCGAAGATGTCGAGGATCTTGGAGTCGCGGGCCCACTTCTCGAGCAGCTCGTTCTCGCCGTAGCCGAGGGTGCCGGCCAGCTCGACGCAGCGCAGCGTGATCTCGGTGCCCACGCGACCGGCCTTCGCCTTGGCCATCGAGGCCTCGAGCGAGTTGGGCTTGCGGTTGTCGGCGAGCCAGGCCGCCTCGAGCGTCAGCAGGTAGGCGGCGTCCCACTCGGCCTCCAGGGCCAGGAACGTCGACACGGCCCCCACCTGCAGGTGCGCCGGGCGGTCGTAGTCGACCTGCATGCCGGCCTCGTCGAGGAGCCGCTTGAGCTCCTCCAGGGCGGCGCGCGCGCACCCGACCGCCATCGCGGCCACCAGCGGACGCGTGTTGTCGAACGTCTGCATGACGCCCGCGAACCCCTGCTTGGTGTCGACCTCGGGGCTGCCGAGCAGGTTTTCGGCGGGCACGCGGCAGTTCTCGAGGATGATCGTCGCGGTGTCGGAGGCCTTGATGCCGAGCTTGTGCTCGAGGCGCTCGACGCGGATGCCGGGGAGGTCCTTGGGCACGACGAAGGACTTGATCGCCGCGCGTCCCTTGTCCTTGTCGAGGGTCGCCCACACCACGACGGAGTCGGCGCGGCCACCGGAGGTGACGTAGATCTTCTCGCCGTTGAGCACGTAGTGGTCGCCGTCCTTGACGGCCGTGGTGCGGATCGCGGCCGAGTCCGAGCCGCAGCCGGGCTCGGTGATCGCCATCGCGGCCCACGTGCCGTCGAACCGTGCGAGCTGCTCGTCGCTGGCCACCGACGCGATGGCCGAGTTGCCCAGGCCCTGGCGGGGCATCGACAGCAGCAAGCCGACGTCGCCCCAGCACATCTCCATCACGGATAGCACCGACGACATGTTGGTGCCGTTCTTGACGCCCGCGTCCTTGCCCTCGGTGGTCGAGCGGCGGACACCCGCGGCGCCGGCGCCCTGACCCTGGCCGGAGTCACCCATGCCGTCGACGAGCGAGGCGAGCAGGTCCAGCTCCTTGGGGTACGCGTGCTCGGCGCGGTCGTACTTGCGGGAGTTGGCGCGCAGGAACTCCGCGGCCACCTGGTGCGCCTGGTCGACGAAGGCGCGGAACTTCTTGGGGCTCTCGAGGTTGATCATCGTCAGTCCTTTCTCGTCGGGTCCTCGTCGTCAGACGAGGAGCCCGCCCTCCATCACGCCGATCGCCCGCAGGTCGCGGTACCACCGCTCCACCGGGTGCTCCTTGACGAAGCCGTGGCCGCCGAGCAGCTGGACGCCGTCGGTGCCGATGCGCATGCCGTGCTCGGAGCACAGGCGGCGCGCGACGGCCGTCTCGCGGGCGAAGTCGAGCCCCTGGTCGGCTCGCGACGCGGCGCGCAGCGTGGCCAGGCGCATGCCCTCGAGCTCGATGCCGATGTTGGCGACCATGAAGGCCACGCTCTGGCGGTGCGCGACCGGCTCGCCGAAAGCCTTGCGCTCCTTGACGTACGGGATCACGTAGTCGAGCACCGCGCGGCCGGTGCCGAGCGCGAGGGAGCACCAGGCGATGCGCGCCCGGCGCACGCTGTCGGCGTAGACGGCGGGATCGCCGTCGCCGAGCAGCGCGTCCTCGGGCACCTCGACACCGTCGAGCACGAGGCGACCGAGGCCGGCGGCGCGCACGCCCATGGACGGCTCGGCCTCCACGACGACGCCGGGCGTGCCCGACTCGAGCAGGAACAGCGCGGGGCCGGTGCCCTCGAGGTGGGCCGCGACGACGAAGAGCTCGGCCCGGTCGCCGCGGACGACGGCGGCCTTGACGCCGTCGAGCCGGAAGCCGCCCGCGCTGCGGGTGGCGGTGGTGCGCAGGGCGAAGGGGTCGAAGAAGGCGTGCGGCTCGGCCACGGCCAGCGCGGCGGCGGGCACGTCGTCGCCGGTGAACGCGCCGAGGTAGGTGGCCTGCTGGTCGGCGGTGCCCCAGGAGGCGAGGGCGGTGGCGACGGCGTTGGGCGCCAGGCAGGCCACGGCGATGCCCATGTCGCCGTGCGCGAGCGCCTCGCCCACCAGCACGCCGGTGGTCGCTGAGCGCTCGGCCGACAGACCGCCCAGCTCCTCGGGCACGCCCACCAGGGTGAGGCCGAGGTCGGTGGTCTGCGCGAGCACCTCGCCCGGCGCCTCGGTGGACTCGTCGGCCTTCTCGGCGGCCGGACGCACGACCTCAGCGGCGAACTCGGACACGACGTCGACCATCATCTGCTGGTCGTCGGTGGGCGTGAGGTCGAAGACGCCCGAGCGCGAGGCCGGCCTCTGACGGGCGGCGCCGCCCTGGCCGCGCTGGCGCGGGAAGCGGCGCGAGACGGCGCCCGCGGTCTGGAAGCCGGCCTTGGCGCCGTGGTAGACGGCGCTCTCGGTGGCCTGGCGCAGGCCCAGCTTGTCGAGGACGGGCAGGCCGGCGAGCTTGTTCATCGCGGCCAGGCCGAGACCCATCGCGTCGCGGCGGTGCGGTGAGGTCGGTGCAGAGGGCACGGTCGACTCCTTCGTGGCGGTGCTGAGGCTTCAACTGTAACTCTGAGTTGCAGTTTTGTCGCTGTCTCGTGGCTCTCACTTCGACGTGTCGGCCGGTCCGCCCCCGAGGCCCCGTCTCCGATAGCCTGGGGCGCCCCCTCCGCACGTCCCAGGAGTCCTCCGTGCCCCGACAGCCCGACGCGTCCGTCCCGACCGGCGGCACCGTCCGTCCGATCGTGCGCTGGGGCGAGCCGGTGATGCACCACAGGCTCAAGCCCGTCACCGAGCACGACGACGCGCTGCGCGAGCTCGTGGCCGACCTGTTCGCCACCATGTACGCCGCCGACGGCGCCGGGCTCGCGGCCAACCAGATCGGCGTCGACCTGCAGGTCTTCGTCTTCGACTGCACCGACGGCGACGACATGCGCGTGGCCGGCGTCGTCTGCAACCCGGTGCTCACGCTCCCCGAGGGCAAGGACCGCAACCTCGACGACGACGACGAGGGCTGCCTGTCGCTGCCCGGCGCCTTCACCGCCTGCGCGCGCCCGGACTGGTCGCAGGTCGACGGCACCGACGCCGACGGCAACCCCGTCACCTACGTCGGCGAGGGCGGCACCCTGGCCCGCTGCCTGCAGCACGAGACCGACCACCTGCACGGCACCGTCTTCGGCGACCGGGTGCCCAACCGGGCGCGCAAGAAGCTCTACAAGCAGCACGACGCGGTCGCCGAGGACTACCCCGCCGACTGGCCCGTCACCCCCCGCGACGACTCGCGCGACTAGGTCGCGCGGGGTCGCAGGGCGTAGCAGGCGACGGCGGCCGCGGCGGCGACGTTGAGCGAGTCGATGCCCGGCGCCATGGGGATGACGGCGCGGTGGTCGGCCGAGCGGGTCCAGTGCGCGCTCAGGCCGGGGCCCTCGGCACCCAGCATCAGGGCGACCGGGCCGTCGAGGTCGAGGCCGGCGACGTCCTCGGCGTCGTCGGCGAGCGTCATCGCGACGGTGGTGAAGCCGCGGTCGCGGAGCAGCTGCGGCGTGCCGAACCAGTCGTCGACGCGGGCGTAGGGCAGCCAGAACACCGAGCCCATCGACACCTTGATCGCCCGGCGGTACAGCGGGTCGGCGCAGCGCGGCGACAGCAGGACCCCGTCGAACCCCAGCGCGGCGACGCTGCGGAACACCGCCCCCACGTTGGTGTGGTCGCTGAGGTCCTCGACCACCACGACGCGCGAGGCGCCGTCGAGCACCTCGTCGACGGTCGCCAGCGGCGCGCGCTCCAGCGAGGCGAGCGCGCCGCGGTGCACGTGGAACCCCGTCAGCGCCTCGATCTGCTTCTCGGGCAGGACGAAGCACGGGGCGTCGGACGCGGCGAGGACGTCGCCGAGCGAGTCCACCCACCGCGGGGCCATCAGGAACGAGCGCGGACGGTGGCCCGCCTCGACGGCCCGGCGCACCACCTTCTCGCCCTCGGCCAGGAACAGCCCCCGCTCGGTCTCGAGCAGCTTGCGCAGCTGGACGTCGCGGAGGTCGACGTAGTCGGCGAGCCGCGGGTCGGTCGGGTCCTCGACCTCGACGACGTCAGCCACCGGCGCCGTCCTCGAGCGCCTGCATCAACGCGTCACGGGTGGCCGCGGCCGTGGCCGGGTCGCGGTTGGCCATCACCGCGACGGTGATCGGGCCGTGGTGCCCCGACGCCGGCGTCCAGGCCGTGCCGCGCAAGGCGTCGTCGGCACGCACGCAGAACACCCGGGCGTCCTCGGCCTCGGCCACGACGGCCTCGTTGACGGCCGGGTCGTCGGTGGCCGCCATCGCGTACCAGGCACCGTCGAGGTCGCCGCGCTCGTAGGCGCGCTCGGCGAGCGAGACGCGTCCGTGCCGCACGTGGTCGCGCACCTCGTCCAGGACGTCGGGTGCGACGACGTGCACGCGGGCCCCCGCCTCGAGCAGGGTCCGGATGCGGCGGCGCGCGACGCGTCCCCCTCCGACGACGACCACCCGCCGTCCCACCAGCAGGAGGCCGGCGGGGTACGGCGGGTGGCTCGGTCCGGGACCGTGGTCGCTCACGTCAGGCGCTGGGCCCAGCCGGCGGCGGGTCGCCGGCGTCGTCGACGGCCGGCGGCTGCTCGGCAGGAGCGGGCGCGGCGAGTCCGCCGGAGGTGCCGGCACCGGTGGGCGACGCGGCCTCCTCGGCGGCCTTGAGGGCCTCCTTGACGGCGTCGGACTGCTCGCGACGGTCGGCCTCCAGCGACGGCGCGGGCGGCGTCTCGATGTCGACGCGCTTGGCGGGACCGTCGGTGTGCACCGGGATCGAGCCCACGGCCTGGCCGAGGCCCTTGAGCGCGTCGCCGATCTCGCTGGGGATGAAGAACATCTTGTTGGCCTCGCCGTCGGCGATCTTCGGCAGCATCTGCAGGTACTGATAGGCCAGCAGCGACTGGTCGGGGCGGCCGTCGTGGATGGCCTGGAAGACCGTGGAGATGGCCTGGCCCTCGCCCTGCGCGCGCAGGATCTGCGACTCGCGCTCGGCCTGCGCCCGCAGGATCTGCGACTCGCGTGCACCCTCGGCCGACAGGATCTGCGACTGCTTGTCGCCCTCGGCCGACAGGATCGCGGACTGGCGCTGGCCCTCGGCGGTGAGGATGGCCGCGCGCTTGTCGCGGTCGGCGCGCATCTGCTTCTCCATCGAGTCCTTGATGGACGGCGGCGGGTCGATGCCCTTGAGCTCGACGCGGTTGACCCGGATGCCCCACTGGCCGGTGGCGCCGTCGAGCTCGCCGCGCAGCTTGGTGTTGATCTCGTCGCGGCTGGTCAGCGTCCGCTCGAGGGTGAGCCCACCGATGATGTTGCGGAGCGTGGTCATGGTGAGCTGCTCGATCGCCTGGATGTAGTTGGCGATGCGGTAGGTCGCGGCCGTGGGGTCGGTGACCTGGAAGTAGATGACGGTGTCGATCGAGACCACCAGGTTGTCCTCGGTGATCACCGGCTGCGGCGGGAACGACACGACCTGCTCGCGCACGTCGATCAGGTAGCGCATCTTGTCGATGAACGGCGTGATGATGTTCAGGCCGGGGTTGAGCGTGCGCTGGTACTTGCCGAACCGCTCGACGATGCCCGCGCGGGCCTGCGGGACGATCTTGATCGTCATCGCCAGCGTGACGATCGCGAGCAGGGCGATCACCGCCAAGATGATGGTCACTGCACCCATTGCAACACCGTTCCCTTCGGTCCCGACACGGCTACATGTCGTGGGGGTAGACGACGGCGGTCGCGCCGTCGATCTCGAACACCTGCACGCGCGTGCCGGGCTCCAGCACCGCGGTCTCGTCGTAGGACCTCGCCGTCCAGATCTCTCCGTGCATCCGCACCTGGCCACCGTCGCGGCCGATGGTCGTCGTGACGACGGCCTCGGTGCCGATCAGCGCCTGGGCGCCGTCCTGGAGGTGGGCGCCGCGGTGCAGCCTGCGCATCATCGGCGGCCGCACCAGCCCCAGCATCGAGACCGACACCACGACGGCGAGGGCGATGTTGACCGGCAGCGGCGCACCGAGACCGTCGCCGATCGCACCGGCGAAGGCTCCCGAGGCCAGCATGAGCAGCACGAGGTCGAGGCTCACGAGCTCGGCCGCGGCGAGCAGGACGCCGCCGGTGGCCCAGGCCGCCCAGCTGTTGTCCCCCCACCACTGCCAGAAGTCGTTCACGACTCCACCCTAGTGGGGCGGCGGGCACGAAGTGCCAGGTCAGCGGGCGCGTCGGGCGGCCCAGCGGCCGTCGACGTGGTCGACGACGAGCGGCAGGCCGTAGGTGCGTCCGAGCGTGTCGGCGTTCATCGTCGTCTCGATCGGCCCGGCGGCGACGACGCGTCCCTCGCGCAGCATGAGCACGTGGGTGAACCCCGCGGGGATCTCCTCGACGTGGTGCGACACCATCACCGTCGCCGGCGACGCGGGGTCACGGGCGAACTCGGTCAGGAACGCCACGAGCTCCTCGCGCCCGCCGAGGTCGAGGCCGGCGCCCGGCTCGTCGAGCAGGAGCAGCTCGGGGTCGGTCATCAGGGCGCGGGCGATCATCACGCGCTTGCGCTCGCCCTCGCTCAGGGTGCCGAACGTGCGGTCGGCGAGGTGCGCGACGCCGACCTGGCGCAGCAGCTGCGCCGCGCGCTCGTGGTCGAGGTCGTCGTACTCCTCGCGCCAGCGCCCGAGCACCGCGTACGACGCGGAGACCACGGCGTCCGACACGCTCTCGGCGCGCGGGATGCGCTCGGCGAGCAACGAGCTGGTGTGGCCGATCCGCGGACGCAGCTCGAACACGTCGACCGCGCCCATCACCTCGTCCAGCACCCCGGCCATGCCCGTCGTGGGGTGCACCTGGGCGCCGACCACCTGCAGGAGCGTGGTCTTGCCCGCGCCGTTGGGGCCGAGCACCACCCAGCGCTCGCCCTCGCCGACCGTCCAGGAGACGTCGTCCAGGAGCAGGGAGTCGCCGCGCCGCACCGCGACGTCGAGGAGCTCGATGACGGCGACCATGCACGACCTTCCTGACGTCGGCGGACCGACGCTGTGGGCTGGGACCAGGCCAACCTATACGAGGACACCCGTAGTCTTGGTCGGGTGTGGGACATCCCTGTGTCGGTGCGCTGGGCGTGCTGGTTCAACGCCTGGCTCGAGGGCCGGGTGTCGCTCGACGAGGCCCGTGACGCCGTGGTCGGCGACGACGCCGCGCACGACGTGCTGGGGCTCGAGGACGACGCCACCACGCCGCTGATCCTCGCCTGGGGACGTCTGCGCAGCCGCGGTGCCACCGGCGCCCGTCCGGTCGTGGTGGAGCCGGGCGACCTGATCGGGCTGGCCGGTCCCCCGTCGTTCAACGGGGCGGCGCTCGACGTCGGCGAGGCCGTCGTCGTCGAGGGCAGCGGGCTCGGCCTGGTGCCGAGCGTCGTCGGAGCGGGGGTGTTCTGGCAGGTGCACGAGGCCCGGGGCGGTGCGCACGTGCCGTCCGTCGCCGAGGCCGAGCGGGCCCTGCGTGAGCAGCTGGCCCACACCGCCGGCGCGCTCGTCGAGCTCGACGTCGCCCGGTGGCGCCCCGAGATCGCCGACGCGCTCTCGGAGCTGCGGTCGTCGTCCGACCCGGTGCTGCCCGACGGCTACAGCCCGCGGGCGACGCGCGTCGCGGGGCTCGCGTCACGGTGCCTGACCATCGGCACGCTCGCCGCCGACGTGCCCACGGGCGCGGTGTCGTCGTGGGAGCACGACCAGCGCGAGCAGCACCTCGTCGCCCTGCGCCGCGCGGCGCGTCACGCCCTCGTCGCGGCGGCCAGCGAGCCTGCGCTCGCGAGATGAGCGGCGCGCGCCGGTAGGCTCCCGTCACGTGGACGACCGCCCTGCACCCGCGCCCGTGCTGCACGAGCCGACGGTCTCGCTGACCCTCACCGGACGTGACCAGCCGGGCGTCACCCAGGTCCTGTTCGAGGCGCTCGCACCGCTCGGCGTCGAGGTGATCGACATCGAGCAGCTGGTCATCCGAGGCCGCCTGGTGCTCGGCGTCCTGCTGACCCAGCCCGAGGACCGTCCCACGTTCGACGCCGCCATCGACGCGGTGCGCACCCGGCTCGGCGTGGACGTCGACGTCGAGCCCGGCACCGGCGACAACCGTCCCCGGCGCCACGGACGCTCGCACGTCACCGTGCTCGGGATGCCGCTGCTGCCGGGGGCCTTCGCCGCCGTCGCCGCCCGGATCGCCGAGACCGGTGCCAACATCGACCGCATCGTCCGGATGGCGCGCTACCCCGTCACCGCCATCGACCTCGACGTGTCGGGCGCCGAGCCCGACCGCCTGCGCACGGCGCTGGCCACCGAGGCCGCCGCCCAGGGCATCGACGTCGCCGTCCAGGAGCTCGGGATGCAGCGGCACGCCCAGCGCCTGGTGGTGATGGACGTCGACTCGACCCTCATCCAGGGCGAGGTGATCGAGATGCTCGCCGCCCACGCCGGCTGCGAGCAGCAGGTCGCGCAGGTCACCGAGGCCGCCATGCGCGGCGAGATCGACTTCGCCGAGTCCCTCGAGCAGCGCGTCGCCCTGCTCGCCGGCACGCCCGTCTCGGCGCTCGACGACGTGTACGCCAACCTCGTCTACAGCCGCGGGGCGAAGACGATGGTGCGCACCCTCAAGCGACTGGGCTACCGCTTCGCGCTCGTCAGCGGCGGCTTCACCCAGGTGATCGAGCGGATCGCCGCCGACCTCGGCGTCGACTACTTCGCGGCCAACGACCTGCAGGTGGCCGACGGCGTCCTCACCGGACGCGTCGAGGGGACCGTCGTCGACCGGGCCGGCAAGGCCACCGCCCTGCGCCGCTTCGCCGAGCAGGCCGGCATCCCCGTCGCCCACACCGTGGCCATCGGCGACGGCGCCAACGACCTCGACATGCTCGGCGCCGCCGGCCTCGGCATCGCGTTCAACGCCAAGCCCGTCGTCCGCGAGGCCGCCGACACCTCCCTGACCGTCCCCTACCTCGACGCCATCGTCTACCTCCTCGGCATCACCCGCGAGGAGATCGAGTACGCCGACGACCTCGAGGGGTTCGACCGAGTCGACCACTAGCAACGGCGGCAACCACGGATCGGAGCCGTCGTGCGAGCACCCCGACGGCCGGAGCGCTGGTGACCTCCGCAGCGGTGGGTATGCCCCCACGATCGGCCGGTTCCTGGGGCCATACCCACCGCTGACCCGCGACGGGGCGTAGCGGCGCGCGCCGCGGGACGTCCCGCGCGACGGCGCCGATCTGTCAGTTCTGCACGACCCGTCCGCCCGGAGGTCCTGTCGCTGCGGGCAGGTGGGCGGGGCGGACGGGCCACGCAGAACTGCCGGATCGGCTCCTTGGCTGGGGTTGCTTGTCTTCAGTACTCGCGGGGGGTGACGAAGGCGGTCAGGTCTCCGCCGGGAGCCCCCCACTCCGCAAGACCGACGACCGCACATCCGCAGGTGGGGAGACCTTGGAGGCTGAGGCGGTCGTGGGTCTCCCCCGGGGTGTCGGCCAGCTGGAGGGCCAGGGCGGTCATGGTGGGGTTGTGGCCGACGACGAGGACGGTGCGGACCTCGGGGTCGGTGTCGGCGACGACGGCCCGCGCCTCGTCGGAGCCGGCGGCGTAGAGGTCGTCGCGCACCTCCACCTCGACGTCCAGCGCCTCCAGGCTCGGGGCCAGCTGCTCCCACGTCGCGGTGGTGCGGGCGGCCGAGGAGACGTAGGCCACGGCGGGCGCCGCAAGCGCCAGCCCGGCGATCCAGGTGCCGAGGCGCGAGGCGTCCTCGAGGCCGCGGTCGGCCAGGCGGCGCGCGTGGTCCGTGGGGCCGGACTGCTCGGCCTTGCCGTGCCTGACGATGACGAGATGGCGTCCGAGGGTGTCGTCCATGGCGACATCGTGCCCGACGTGTGCACGACGGGCGAACACCGTCGGCTGCGAGTGGGCTCGAGGTGCGTCGTCACCACCTGGGTGCCACGCTGGAGGAGTACGTCAGTCCACTTCACCAGAAGGAGGGTCCTCATGGGCCTCGGAGACAAGATCAGCAACGCGGCAGAGGACCTCAAGGGCAAGGCCAAGGAGGCCGTCGGCGACGCCAAGAACGACGACAGCCTCAAGGCCGAGGGCAAGGCCGACCAGAGCAAGTCCTCGGCCAAGCAGGCCGGCGAGAACGTCAAGGACGCCTTCAAGAAGTGACGTCCCCGCGCTGACGCCTCACCGCGTCGCGCACCACGAACGCCCCGACCGTCACGGTCGGGGCGTTCGTGCGTCCGGAGCCTGCGCTCAGACGCCCATCGCGTGGTAGCCGCCGTCGACGTGGACGATCTCGCCCGTGGTCGCGGGGAAGAAGTCGCTCATCAGGCCCACGACCGTCTTCGCGGTGGGCTCGGTGTCGGTGTTGTCCCACCCGAGCGGCGCGCGCTCGGACCACACGCCCTCGATCTCCTCCATCCCCGGGATGGCCTTGGCGGCCAGCGTCTTGAGCGGGCCGGCCGACACGAGGTTCACGCGGATGCCCTCGGGGCCGAGGTCGCGCGCCAGGTAGCGCGCGCACGACTCCAGGCCCGCCTTGGCGATGCCCATCCAGTCGTACGCCGGCCACGCCACGGTGGCGTCGAACGTCATGCCGACGACGGTGCCGCCGGGCGACAGCAGCGGACGGGTGGCCGCGGCGAGGCTCATCAACGAGTACGCCGACACCTGGACGGCCTGCGACACGTCGGCCCACGGGCCGGTCATGAACTTGCCGCCGAGGATGGTCTCGGGATTGCCGTAGGCGATCGAGTGGAAGACGCCGTCGAGGCCGTCCTCGAAGCCCGGGACGGCGCGCACGGCGTCGGCCAGGCCGTCGAGGTGCGACTGGTCGGTGACGTCGAGCTCGAGCACCTCGGCGGGCTCGGGCAGCCGCTTGACGATGCGTCGCGTGATGCCGAGCGCGCGCCCGAAGTTGGAGACCACGACGGTGGCTCCCTGCTCCTGGGCGATGCGGGCGACCGCGAACGCGATCGAGTTGTCCATCGTCACGCCGGTGACGAGCAGCTTCTTGCCGTCGAGGATGCCCACGGGTGCTCCTTGCTGGGGGTCGGTGCGGGGGTGTGAGGGGGTGGGTCAGTGACCCATGCCGAGGCCGCCGTCGACCGGCAGCACGGCGCCGGTGACGTAGGCAGCCGCGTCGGACGCGACGAAGACGCAGACGCCCGCCACCTCGTCGACGCTCGCGTAGCGCTTGAGCGGGATGGCCGCCTTGTACTCCTCGCGCTGGGCCTCGGGCAGCTCGGCGGTCATGTCGGTCTCGACGAAGCCGGGCGCGACGACGTTGGCGGTGATGCCGCGGCTGCCGAGCTCACGGGCGAGCGAGCGCGCCATGCCGACCAGGCCCGACTTGGACGCCGCGTAGTTGACCTGGCCGGCGCTGCCGAGCAGGCCGACCACCGACGAGATGAACACGATGCGGCCGCGCTTGAGGCGCAGCATGCCCTTGGCAGCGCGCTTGGCGACGCGGAACGAGCCGGTGAGGTTGGTCGCGAGGACGCTGTCCCAGTCGTCGTCGGACATCCGCAGCACCAGGGTGTCGCGGGTGATGCCGGCGTTGGCGACGAGCACCTCGACGGGTCCCTGCTGCGCCTCGATCTCGGCGAACGCGGCGTCGACCTGGGCGGCGTCGGTGACGTCGCAGCGGACGCCGAGGAAGCCCTCGGGCGGCTCGCCGGAGCGATAGGTGACCGCCACGTCGTCGCCGGCCTCACGGAACGCCTGGGCGATCGCGAGTCCGATGCCTCGGTTGCCTCCGGTGACGAGGACGGACCTGCCCACACGTGCCTCCAGCTGTCGGGGTCGAAGTTCGCTGTGACGCTATCGGCTACCAGGCGGTAGGCGTAATCACGGGGCCCGCTGCTACTCGTCGTCCTCGAGGCGGAAGCCGATCTTCATCGTCACCTGGTAGTGCGTGGGGTCGTCGCCCGTGATCTGCCCGCGGATGCCGGTGACCTCGAACCAGTCGAGGTGGCGCAGCGTCTGGCTGGCGCGGTTGATCCCGTTGGTGATGGCCTGGTCGACGCCGTCCGGGGACGTGCCGACGATCTCGCTGATGCGGTACGTGCGGTCGCTCATGGGGACATCATGGTGGATCGGGGTGGACCCGGTGCGATCGGTCCGAGGCGATCTGAACTCTGCCCGGCCCGGGCGTACCGTGGAAGACATGGAGAACCGCAAGGACGACACCGTCAGCATCACGAGTGCGCGTCCCGGCCGAAGCGTGGATCTGCGCAACCGACAGACCCGTTACCTCGTCTCGATGATGATCCGCACCGTCTGCTTCGTCCTGGCCGTGGTGGCCTCGGGTCCGCTGCGCTGGATCTTCATCTTCGGCGCCGTGTTCCTGCCGTACGTGGCCGTGATCTTCGCCAACACGAGCAGCGAGGGCGACAGCGTCGACCCCGACGTCATCACCCCCGAGCCGATCGGCGAGATCGGCTCCACCGAGCCGCGCCGCTGACACCGGCCGAGGCTCAGACGGCGTCGACCGTCCTGGTCTCCTTGTAGAAGCCGCGCGCCGACAGGAACGCCCGCAGCGTGAGCTCGTGCTCGGGGCACGCCAGCCACGTCTTGCGTCGCTCGGGCGTGTGGATCTTGGGGTTGTTCCACAGCACCGCGTGCGTCGCGGGCTCCTGGCATCCCTTGGCCGAGCAGACGAGCGGGCCCTCGGGGGCGGCGTCGGTCACCGGCGTCTCAGCCGCCGATCGCGGACATGGGGCGCACGGGCTGCAGGAAGCCGACGTCGTCGATGCCGTGACCGGGGAGCTTGGTCCACAGCGCCGCGCGCCAGCGCTCGGCGAGCTCGGCGTCGTCGGCTCCCCCGCGCAGCGCCGCGCGAAGGTCGGACTCCTCACGGGCGAACAGGCAGTTGCGCACCTGGCCGTCGGCGGTGAGCCGGACACGGTCGCAGTCGCCGCAGAACGGGCGCGTGACGGACGCGATGACGCCGACCGTCGCGGGGCCGCCGTCGACGGCGAACTCCTCGGCCGGGGCCGAGCCGCGGGCGCGGCCGGCGGGCGTGAGGTCGAACCGGGTGGCGAGGGTCGCGAAGATCTCGTCGGCGGTGATCATGCCCTCGCGGCTCCACTGGTGCTGCGCGTCGAGGGGCATCTGCTCGATGAAGCGCAGCTGGTAGTCGCGCTCGAGGCACCACTGCAGCAGCTCGGGTGCCTGGTCGTCGTTGACGCCGCGGAGGAGCACGGCGTTGATCTTGACCGGACGCAGGCCGGCGGCGTGGGCCGCCTCGAGGCCCGCGACGACGTCCTTGAGACGGTCGCGGCGCGTGATCTCGAGGAAGGTCTCGGGACGGACGGTGTCGAGGCTGATGTTGACGCGGTCGAGGCCGGCGTCGGCGAGCGCCTGCGCGGTGTGCTTGAGGCCGAGGCCGTTGGAGGTGATGGACGTGCGGACGTCCGCGTCCATCGCCTTGACCGCCGAGATGATGCCGGGGAGGCCGCGGCGCAGCAGGGGCTCGCCGCCGGTGAAGCGCACCTCGGTCACGCCGAGCCGCTGCACCGCGACGCCGACGAGACGGATCATCTCGTCGTCGGTGAGCGTCTCCTCGGTGGGCATCCAGTCCAGGCCCTCGGCGGGCATGCAGTACTGGCAGCGCAGGTTGCAGCGGTCGGTGAGCGAGACCCGCAGGTCGGTGGCGACACGCCCGTGACGGTCCACCAGCGGGGTCGTCTTCTCCAGGGAGGCGGTCATCTGGCGAGTCTACGGGCCGGTAGCCACATGGGCGCGTCCGTCCCCCACCCGCCCACCCGATACCGTCGTGACGTGTACCGCTTCATGCTGAGCGCCCGCTGGCTCGGCTTCGCCGTGTTCGTGGCGCTCTTCGCCGGGCTGACGATCCGCCTGGGCTTCTGGCAGATGGACCGGTACCACCAGCGCGGCGAGGAGAACCGCGTCGTGGCGGCCAACCTCGACAGCGCGCCGGTGGGCATCGACGCCATCGACGGCGACGGCCGCACCCCCACCTCGGAGGACGAGTGGAAGCGCGTCGAGGTGCGGGGCACCTACGACGTCGACAAGCAGGTCACCGTCAAGTACCAGACCCGCGACGCCGGCCCCGGCGTCGACGTCGTCACCCCCTTGGTGCTGGAGTCCGGACGCGCGGTGCTCGTCGACCGCGGCTGGACGGCCAGCCAGAACAGCGGCCAGAGCATCACCGAGGTGCCGGCGCCGCCCACCGGTCCGGTGACGGTGGTGGGCTGGTGGCGCGAGGACAGCGGCGCCAAGGACAGCGCCGTCGTCCCCTCGCGGGGCCAGGTGCGCGCGGTCTCGTCCGAGGGCATCGGCACCACGACCGACTACGACCTGCACCGCGGCTTCCTCGACCTGCGCACCCAGGACCCCGCACCGTCGCGCGACGACGCCCTGGTGGCCGAGCCGCGTCCGAGCCTGGGCATCGGCCCGAGCCTGTTCTACGCGTGGCAGTGGTGGTTCTTCGCCGCGATGGCGATCACCGGCTACTTCTACTTCGCCTACGCCGAGGCGCACCCCAAGCCTCGACGCGGGTCGGCCGTGAAGGGCGAGCGCCGCCCCACGCCGACGTCGGTCTGAGCCTCAGCCCAGCAGGCTGGCGAGCATCCGGAGCAGGTCGGCCTGGGCGCGTCGCTCGGCCGCGGCCTGCTGCTCCAGGTCGCGCTCGGACGCCCCGAGCAGCAGGCCCTTGAGCGCGGTGATCGTCTGGTGGGGCGGCGTCGTCAGCGCGCCGACGAGCTCGCGGGCGGTTGACTCGAGGGCGTCGAGCGGCACCACGGCGGTGGTGATCCCGAGCGCCTGCGCCTCCGCGGCCCCGATGGTGCGGGCCGTCGCGCAGATCTCGAGGGCGCGGGAGTAGCCGACGATCTCGACCAGGGCCTTGGTGCCCGTCAGGTCGGGGACGATGCCGAGCGCCGACTCCTTCATGCAGAACTGGGCGTCCTCGGCCGCGACGCGCAGGTCGCACGCCAGGGCGAGCTGGAACCCGCCGCCCACCGCGTGGCCCTGGACGAGTGCGACGGAGACGAACTGCGGCGAGCGCAGCCAGGTGAACCCGCTCTGGTAGTCGGCGATCTGCTCGTCGAGGCGCTCGTCGTCGAGGGCGGCGACCTCGGGGAACGTCCGCTCCCCCGGCACCCCCTCGGCGGTGAGCATGGCGCGGTCGAGACCGGCCGAGAACGACGCGCCCTCACCCCGCACCAGCACCACCCGGACGTCGGCCGGCACCGCACGTCCGATCGAGGCCAGGCCCCGCCACGTGCGCGGCGTCTGCGCGTTGCGGGCCTCCGGGCGCGTGAGCGTCACGGTCAGCACCGGCCCCTCGACCTCGGCGCGCAGGCCCGCCGCAGCGAGCTCCTCGGTGTCGAACAGCGGGCTGGGGCTCGTGGCGTCGCTCATGCCGCCCACCCTAGGGCTACCGGCCGGTAGCCAGTCTCCGGGCCGAGCGGACCGGGCCGGACGGGAAATCGGCGTATGGCCGGTCCAGGCGGCCATACGCCGATCCTCCGGTCGTCTGGCCCACGCCCGTCCCCCGTCGCCGAGTGGCGCAAAACCCGACACGAGTGGCGCAAGTTCGGGCCCGGCACCGCGTGTCGACCCCGACTTTGCGCCACTCGCCGTGAAGGGGACGGCGGGCGGCTCAGGCCAGGGAGACCAGATCTCTGTACTCGTCGGTCCAGAGATCCTCGACGCCGTCGGGGAGGATGAGGACGCGGTCGGGCGAGAGGGCCTCGACGGCGCCCTCGTCGTGGGTCACCAGGACGATGGCGCCCTCGTAGGCGCGGATGGCGCCGAGGACCTCCTCGCGGGAGGCGGGGTCGAGGTTGTTGGTGGGCTCGTCGAGCAGCAGCACGTTGGCCGCCGAGACGATGAGCGACGCGAGCGCCAACCGGGTCTTCTCGCCGCCGGAGAGCACGCCGGCCGGCTTGTGGGAGTCGTCGCCGGTGAACAGGAAGGCGCCGAGCACGCTGCGGGCCTGGGTGTCGGTCAGGTTCGGTGCCGACGACTGCATGTTCTCGAGGACGGTGCGGCTGGTGTCGAGCGTCTCGTGCTCCTGGGCGTAGTAGCCCAGGCGCAGTCCGTGGCCGGGCTGGATCTCGCCGGTGTCGGCGGCCTCGGTGCCCGAGAGCAGCTTGAGCAGGGTGGTCTTGCCCGCGCCGTTGAGGCCGAGGACCACGACGCGGCTGCCGCGGTCGATCGCGAGGTCGACGTCGGTGAAGATCTCGAGCGACCCGTACGACTTGCTCAGCGCCTCGGCCATCAGCGGGGTCTTGCCGCAGGGGGCGGGCGTCGGGAAGGAGATCTTCGCGACGCGCTCGGCGCTGCGCACGCCCTCCAGGCCGCTCATCATCCGCTCGGCGCGGCGCGCCATGTTCTGCGCGGCGACGGCCTTGGTGGCCTTGGCCTTCATCTTGTCGGCCTGGGCCATCAGCTGGCCGGCCTTGCGCTCGGCGTTGTCCCACTCGCGCTTGCGGCGACGCTGGTCGGTCTCGCGCTGCGCCAGGTAGGCCTTCCAGCCCATGTTGTAGGTGTCGACCTCGGCGCGGTCGCCGTCGAGGTGGAGCACCTTGTTGACGGTGTCGCCGAGCAGGGCCACGTCGTGGCTGATCACCACGAGGCCGCCGCGGTGGTTCTTCAGGTAGTCGCGCAGCCAGACCACCGAGTCGGCGTCCAGGTGGTTGGTGGGCTCGTCGAGCAGCAGCGTGTCGGCGTCGGAGAACAGGATCCGGGCGAGCTCGACGCGTCGACGCTGGCCGCCGGAGAGGGTGCCGATCTGCTGGTCGAGCACGCGGTCGGGCAGCCCCAGGCTGGCGGCCATCGTGGCCGCCTCGGCCGCGGCGGCGTACCCGCCGCCGGCGTGCAGCTCGGCGTCGGCGCGGGTGTAGCGACGCATGGCCTTGTCGCGGACCTTGTCGTCCTCCGAGCCCATGTCGATCTCGGCCTGGCGGAGCTTGCGCACCACCTCGTCGAGCCCGCGGGCGCCGAGGATCCTGTCGCGCGCCGACATCTCGGTGTCGCCGGTGCGGGGGTCCTGCGGCAGGTAGCCGATGGTGCCGCTCACGGTGATCGAGCCCGCGGCGGGCTCGCCGTCGCCGGCGAGGATCTTGGTGAGCGTCGTCTTGCCCGCGCCGTTGCGTCCGACCAGCCCCACCTTGTCGCCGGCGCCGACGCGGAACGTCACGCCGCTCATGAGCACGCGTGCGCCGACGCGCAGCTCGAGGTCGTGGACGCTCAACATCGAAGACTCAGCTCACTACGGGGACGGGGGCCGACAGGGGCCGCAGCAGGCGGGGCCTGTCGTCACGCGGCGCGTGTGCGGTGTCCGGGCAGCAGCTCGTCGACGAGGGCGTCGGTCTGCGCGGAGGCCCCGAGCGGTGATCCGTGCTCGGCGATCTCAGCGTACATCTGGTCGGCAACCGCACGGACGTCGGCCCGTCCGCCGAAGCGGTCGGCCAGACGCAGCGCCGCACGCCACAGCTCCTCGCTGGCCGGGCACATCACCAGGCCCTGCTGGAGCGCGTCACGGGCGAAGTCGCCGTCGTCGTTCTGGGCCCCGTGCTCGGCCAGGACGCGGGCGGCGATGCTCACCGCGAGCGCCATGTCGGCCTCGACGGTCGTGCTCGCGAGCCAGCTGTACCGGCCCCTGGGCAGGTCGGCCCAGGCGCGGCCGCGGACGAGCGACAGCGCGCCCCGGAGCGTCTCCAGACGCGCGGGCCCGTCGAGCCGCGACCCGCGGTTGAGCCGGGCACGGAAGCGGTCCCAGTCGACGCCGACCTGGCGGTCGTCGAGGGAGACGATGCCGCCCTCGGACCGCAGTCGGGGGGTCCCGTCCTCGTCGGAGCCGAGCCACCGCGCGACCTGCTCGAGCGTGGCGTCGCGGACGTCGTCGCCGACCCCGCGGGGCCAGATCGCCGACGTGAGCCGGTTGAGGTGCACGCCGCCCGGGTGCACGGCGAGGTACGCCACGACCTCGGTCCACAGCTCGACGCGGTCGGGGTCGGCCTCGCCCGCGCCCTCGACCACGACCGGGCCGAGGACGCCGACCGACACGGCCGGCACCTGGTCGTCGTCCTGCGAGGCGCCGAGCGCCTCGGCCACCTCGCCGAGCTCGACCCGCGGTGCGCCGGACGCGACGACGGGCAGCAGCTCGCCGATCACGCGCGAGCTCTCGACGGTGAGCTGCTGGGCCTGCACGTCGATGCCGAGGTAGGACGCCGACAGGCGCCCGGCCGGGGTGAGCGCGACCCGCAGGGCGGCCTCGGGGGTGTCGCCGACGACGACGACGCCGAGTGCGACCTGCTGGTCGGCGGCGAGGTCGCACAGGCGCTCGAGGTCCGTGCCGACGGGGAGCCCGGAGCAGACGACGAGGTGGTAGGTCCAGGCCTGGCGGTCGGTGCCGTGCAGACGGGCCTCGCGGGCCGAGACGGTGTCGGCACGGCGGCAGGCGGCGCGCTGCTGGCGCGCGACGTTCTCGAGCGACTCGAGCACGCGCTCGACGTCGTCGACCTGGCGCACGGACTCGGGCGCGACGGGCGCGACGTCGTCGGCGAACCCGACCAGCGTGACGGTGCGGTCGTCGGCCCAGGGGTGGGTGGCGGTGTCGACGGCGATGCTCATGGCCAGGGCCCGGGCGGTGTCGGCGTCGCCGCCGAGGCTCATCGGGCCGGGTACCGACTCGAGGTCGAGGAGCAGCATGGTGCCGTCGTCGCGGCGACCGACCGTCACGAGTCCGGGCAGGGGGGCGACGCCGTCGACGTGGTCGGTCTCGGCGTCGCGCGCGAGGCTCCAGACGCGCGCGTCGTCGCTCACGCTCCACCCGCGGGGGGCGTCGACAACGGGAGTCTCGGCGAACGTCATCACCAGGCCGGCGTCACCGACCGAGCACCGGCTCGGCGCCGGCACGGGCCCCTGGAGCGAGCCGCCCCAGCTGCGCAGCGCGCGGTCGAACCACCGAGCGCCGTCGACGTCGGCCTCGTCGCGCAGCCGGGCGCCGGGCGGCGGGCCTGCGGGGTGGGGGCCGTCGGGCTCGGGGTCGGTGCCACGGGCCGCCCACAGCTGGGCGGTGCCGAGGCCGGCACGCTGGCGCCGCAGGCGCAGGGCGAGGCCGCCGGCGAGCAGGCCGCCCGCCACGCCGAACATGGGCGTCCAGCTCGCGAGCGACGACCCCTCGTCGGCACCGGCGTCGACGACGGCCGTGTCGGCGACGTCGGTCTGCTCCGGGGTGTCGGGGGCCACCGGCGCGGGCGCCGCCGGGGCGGGCGCGACCGGGCCGCGGGTGGCGTTCTCGATGACCTTCAGGCCGGGGCCCTTGGCGTCGTTGGGCATCTGCAGCACCCAGCCGGGGTGGATCAGGTCGGGCTGCTTGAGGGTGCGGCCGTCGGGCTGCGTGACGTCCTTGTTGAGGTCGTAGAGCTCCTTGTAGCGGAAGCCGTCGCCCAGGTAGCGGTCGGCGATGTCCCAGAGCGTGTCGTAGTTGCGGTTCTCGGGCGGCTTGACGTCGTAGTACGTGACGACGCCCTGGTCCTGGGCGGCGACGTCGGCGGCGGTGGCCGCGGTGAGCTCGCCCTCGGTCGGGAGGTCGTCGATCGCCTCGGCGGCCTGGTCCATGGTCGGCGACAGCGAGGCCAGCGAGCTGACCGAGGTCACCTGGTGGTGCGACGACGAGGCGGCGACCGCGTTGGCCGAGGGCATCGTCACCGCGGCCGTGCCGACGAGGAGCACGATCGAGGCCACGAGCCGCCGCGCGAGGCCCTGGGTGCCGATGCCGCCGCCGGGGACGCGAGGGGCGAGGCCGCGGACGCCGCGCTCGTTGACCGCCTCGACGACCAGGCAGACGCAGAAGTGCGCCCAGGCCAGCCAGAGGACGACCGCCAGGACGCCCATCACGGTCTGGGCGTCGAGCCGCGCGGTGAGCCAGGCGCTGCTCGGCGGGCCGCTCGGCAGCGGCACCTCGAACGCGGTGTACAGCGCGATCGGCACGCCGACCACGATCAGCACGGTGCCGACGAGCGCGGCCAGGCCCTGCGCGACCTGCGCGCCGCGGCTCGGCACGTCCACGGCGGGCAGCTGACGCTGCCGGCTCCGGGTGCTGCTCATGGGTGGCTCCTCGTGAATCTGGTCCGGGACGGGACGGTGCGTGCGCTCAGCTCAGGCTGAACCGGGGCGGCACGTTGCTGGCCTGCGCCTCGCGGACGGGCAGCGGCTGGTCGGTGTACTGGATGAGCTCGGTGCCGCCGTCGGCGTTGCGCTGGCCGAGCGTCCGCCACGGGCCGCCGTCGCTGGAGTACTCGACGCGCCAGTAGACCGCGACGCGGACGATGTACACGGGACCGAGCGACTCCGGGATCTCCCGGTCGGTCTTCTTCATGTTGTCGCGCGCGGTGGCCGACGAGCGCTTGAACAGGATGTAGCAGTTCGAGGCCTGCTTCTTCGGGTCCGGGCCCGCCTGCTCGTCGTACGTCGGGTTCTCCTGGTTGCAGATCGTCTGCTCCATGTCGTTCTGGAGCGGGTCGATCCGGATCTTGGTCGCCTGCGCACGCATCCGCATGGGTCCGTTGTTGTTCTCGATGTACGGACCGCCGTCGGCGTCGCCCGCGTACTGGCCACCCGCGACCACTCGCTGCGTGCCGCGCTCGAGCCACCGGAACGTCATGTACGCCGGCACGCCGACGCGCGGGACCGGCGTGGGCCGGGACTGCAGGAACGGCGTGGGGAAGTCGGTGGCGCGCGTCTGGGCGAGACGGTCCCACAGGAACTCCGACAGCGGCGAGGGGTCGTAGGTGGTGTCGTAGTCGTTGGGCAGGTAGGCCAGGTGCACGTTGACCTGACGGCCGGGACCGCCGTCGAGGGTGTCCCAGTCGAGGTAGTCGATGCAGGTGCGGATCCACCACTGGCCCTCGTCGGGCGTGGGGTTGAACGGCACCGTGGTGCCCTCGCGGGGCTTGCTGAAGCGGCAGCGGTCGAACTTCTGCTTGCCGAAGCGCTCGCGCAGGGTCTGCACCTCGCCCCCGGCGCCGGTGATGCAGTACGAGCCCATGCCGGTGCCGTTGGCGTGGACCACGCACCCGTTGGACGACTCGGACGCGCCGCTGCTCGACCCCTCGGCCGCGGCGGGCGCCGACGGGGCCGTGAGCACGGTCAGGGACAGGACCGCGGTCGCCGTGGCGACCAGGAACGACCGCAGGGGTCGGACGCGGGCTGTCATGGTGAACCTCCTGGACATGTCTGGCCGGTGCGACCGCTCTCGGTCACCCTCCACGTCTCCCCCGAGCGCCTCAGGACGGTGAGGACCTCGACCCATCCCGGGTCGGCCCCCTCCGACGCCTCGCCCGTGGCCTCGACGAAGAAGCCGGTGCTCGGCGCCCACTGGCACACGGTGAGCCGGACCGTGGCTCCCGACTCGCTCGTGGATTCTAGACGCCCAAGGGGTCGCAGACCGACGGTCAGTCCGTCGCGGGCGTCGGTGGCACCCCGGGCGGTGATCTGCTGGACCGCCTCGGACGTGGCGACGCGCCGCAGCTCGGGCGTGGCCTCGTGCGCCCGGAGGCTCTCGGCCCGGGCCTCCTCGAACGCCGTCCAGGCGGCCAGCACGGCCGGGTCCAGGTCGCCGGCACCACGGAGCTCGGCACGGGCCTGGGTGGGCAGGCCCTCGGTGGGCGGCACGCTGCCGGTGGGGATGGTGGGCTCGAAGTCGCCGCCGCCACCGGCGTCGGCCTCGGACGTCGCCGAGGCCGTGGGGCCGGACGGCAGGTCGACCGAGGGCGCCGCCTCCCCCGAGCAGGCAGCCGTGCCGAGCACCGCCAGCGTCACGGCGGCCAGGGCCGCCCGCCGCGCGGTCACTGCTCGTCCCCGGGCTGGGCGGCGCCTGGATCCTCGTCGTCGTCGGCCGGCGGGGCGGTGGTGGGGCAGGTCGGCGGCTGGTCGTCGTCGAGGTCGTTGTTCTCGGTGGGCACGGTGGTGGGAGGTGTGGTGGGAGGTGTGGTCGGCGGTGTCGTGGTCGGCGGGTCGTCCGGGTCCGGCTCGGCGGGCGGGTCGTCCTCGTCCGGGGGCTCGGAGGTGGGCGTGGTCGACGGCGTGACGCACGGCGCCAGGGTGCCCGGCGACAGCGGGTCCTGCTCGCCCGGTCCGACGGTCGGCAGCCCACCGGCACCGGGGTCGGCGGGCGCGACGGTGGGCGGCGGGACCGTGGGCACCGCGCCCTCGTCCGCCTCGTCGATGCCGGTGAAGGCCCGGGCGACGGCGCGCCCGCGGGACTCCAGGGGTCCGGCGCCGAAGATGTCGAGCAGCAGCGGGTCGACCTCGACCCGCGTCTCGACGCCGATGGTCAGGAAGCGCCCGCTCGCGTCCTCGTCGGGCACGAGCACCGGTGCGCACGCCGTCAGCGTGACGTCGCCGGGGACGCCGTCGGCGCCGTTCATGGCGTCGTCGCAGTACTGGCGGACGAGGTCCTGCGCCAGGCCGGGGACCAGCCGCGTCTCCTCGACCTGCAGGTCGAGCGCCTGGGCGCCGGCGCGGGCGGCCTCCTGGGCGTAGGCGATGGCGCGGGCGCGGCCGTTGAGCTGCCGGCCGCCGTCGATGACCAGACCCGCCAGCGGGATCAGCGCGAGCACGGCGATGAGCACGAACGGCGTGATCGAGCCCGCGCTCCCCCGCCGCCCCTCGAGCCGCTCCCACCAGCGCGTCACGGCGTGTACCCGCGGTACCGGTCGAGCGGGCTGACGAACGCGCGCTCCACCTCGATCGTGCCGAGCGGCAGGAACGCCAGGTCGGCGAGGTTCAGCTGGCAGCGCACCGTCACCCGCACGCGCTCGACCTGGGTGGGCTGCGACAGGTCGGGCAGCTGGAACGCACCGGGCGAGGCGACCGCCTCGGACGCCGCGGTGTCCTTGCACGACGTGGGTGCGGTGGCCAGCGTGGACGTGGTGATCTCGCGGGTCAGCTCGGGCACGGCGCTGCGCGAGTTCTGCGCCGTCGCGGCACGCGCCGCGTCACGCGACGCCTGGTCGACGAGGCTCTCGGCCTGCGAGATGCGTCCGAACGCGAACATCAGCGACATCACCAGGAAGATCGCCGGGGCCAGGATCACCAGCTCGAGGGTCGCGGTGCCGCCCTCGCGGCGCGCGGCCCTCACGGGACGTCCGGGACGCCCGGGTCGCCCCGGAACTGCTCGAGCGTGGCGGTGACGGTCTGGGTGACGTCGGCCCGTCGCCCGGGCACGTCGATGTAGCCGGTGACCGTCATCGTCACCAGGCCGGTGTCCTCGTCGATCTCCGATCGCGCCTGCGCGCCCTTGAGCACGCCGACGTTCCGGGCGTAGAAGATGCTCACCCGGCGTGCCTCGGTCTGGAACGCCTCCGGGTCGGCGTTGGTGCCGGCCAGGCGGAGGTACGACACGCCCTCGCGCGCGGACGTCAGCGCCACGTTGCGGCCGTAGAAGTACAGGCCGAACCAGACGATCGCGAAGATGCACAGGAGCAGCAGCGGCGCGATGAAGGCGAACTCGATCGCGGTCGTGCCGCGTTCGGCACGACCGTGACGCAGACGCCGCCACAGGGACGTGGTCAGCCCCCGTTCACGCCGTCCTGGATCTCGTTCGTGCGCGACTCCACGACGTTGCTGATCACCGTGTAGATGCCGAGCGCGAGCGTCACGACGATCGCGGAGATGATCGCCCACTCGATCGCGGACGCCCCCACCTCGGAGCGGCCCTCGCGGCGCGCGCGCTCGGCGCGCCCGCGGACCAGGACGATCAGCATCTGCGCGTACTGGAGCTGCTGGGACATCGGGGATTCCTTTCGTCGACGACATGGAGGTCATGCGCGTCACCGGAGCTGTTGGATCGCGGGGTAGGCCAGGAAGATCAGGAAGGCGCCGCACATCAGGAGCTGCGCCATGAGCATCGACTGCGAGCTCTCGCCGGCCGCGCCCTCGACGTCGACCATCTCCTTGCGTCGCATGCTCTCCGAGCGTGCCATCAGCGACGCCCGGATCTTGGCACCCTCGTCGCCGGCCAGGGCGAGGGCGGACGCGAGGTCGCGGAGCTCCTCGACGCCGAGCTCGCGTCCGAGGTGGGCGATGCCCTCCCAGGGCGTCCAGCCGGCCAGCCGCGCGTTGGAGAGCGCCTGGCGGATGCGGACCATGCCCCAGTGGTCGCCGATCGAGGACGCCGCCATCAGCGCCTCGGGCAGTCCGCGTCCGCCGGCGAGGTTCATCGCCACGAGGTCGAGGAACGAGCCCATGACGTGCCGGAAGTCGCGGCGGCGCGCCTCGGCCTCACGGTGCAGCTGCAGGTCGGGCAGCATGAAGGCGCCGGCGGCGACGGCGAGCACCACCACGGTGGGCACGCCGACGACGCCGATGCGCAGGATGAGCAGAACCGTCGGGAACCAGATCAGCGCCGCCAGCGCGAGCAGGACCTTGTTGCCGAGGTGCGTGGTCAGCGAGCGGTTCATCACCGCGAGGTCGGCGCGGGTGCGCGGCAGCTGACGTCCGCGCGCCTCGAGCTCGGCGATGATGCGCTCGCCGATGGTCTCCCGGATGCTGTCGAGGCGGCCGTCGACGCTCGCGCCGGCGCCGCTCAGCGTGATCGACCGGCGCTGGCGCTGGCCGCCGTCGAGGCGCGCGAGGGTGGCGCCGACGCCGGGCACCGGTGCCGACAGCACCGAGACCAGCAGAAGGATGCCGGCGCCGACGGCGGCGCCCGCGAGGTAGGACAGGATCATCCGGCGCCTCCGATCGGCACGCGGTCGGTGGTGTTGCCGGCCACGAGGAACCGGTCGGGCACGTCGACGCCCGACAGCCGGCGCAGCCACCAGACGCTGAGCGCGAACAGGGCGATCACGACGGCGAGCACGCCCTGGCCCTCGACGGTCCCGTACGGCGCGACGTAGTCGCCGTTGAGCAGGATCAGGCCGCCGGACATGACGACGATGACGCCGACGACGATCTGCACGCTGCGCCGGGTGGAGCGACGGCTGCTCTCGACCCGGCGACGCAGGTCGAGCTCGTCGCGCGCGGAGTCGGCGAGGGCGGTGAGCACGTCGCGCAGTCCGGGGCCGCGCAGGCGCGCGTTGAGGATGAGCGAGGCGACCACGAGGTCGGCCGACGGGTCGTCGAGGTCGTCGGCGAACTTGACCAGGGCGTCCGGCAGGGGCTCGCGCACGCGCAGCCGGTCGACGAGCAGGTTGAGCGACGGCCGGATCGACGGCGCGGCGTTGATCGCGGTGGCCGGGATCGCCTGCTCCAGGCCCACGGCGCCGGCGATGGTGTCGCGCAGCGACTCGGTCCAGGCGGCCAGTCCCTCGATCCGGTTGATCGCGGCGCGCTCCTCGCGCGACCCGCCGAACAGCCGGTCCCACAGGGCGACGAGCGCCCCGATGGCGAGCGCGAGCACGATCCACCCGGTGACGACGAGCGTGAGGGCGAACATGATCACCCCGGCCACCACGAAGCGCACCTGGCGCTGCATCTTGCGCGGCGACCACTGGCGGCGCGGCGTCACCGCGTGCGGCGGCGTGCCGTGGAGCGCGACGTACAGCAGCACGACGCCGAGCCCGACGAGCGCACCGCTGGTGTAGAACAACGGCATCTCGAGGTCGGTGATCATGCCCAGGCTCCGTGGACGAGCGGCTGGTACCCGTGGTCCTCCAGCTCGGCGATGCAGGCGATGGGCGCGTGCGGCATCGCCCTGCCCTCGGAGTCGGGGGCGAAGACCTCGCTGGAGAGCACCTGGCCGTCGTGCCCGACGACCTCGCGGATGCTCTCGACCACGCGCGCCTGACCGCCGCCGGTGGCGTGGTCGTTGTGCTTGCGCACGAAGACGACGAAGTCGAGCGCGCCGGCGATGAGCAGCGTGGTGGCCTCAAGCGGCAACCGCTCGCGCGACTGGATCGCGTAGGTGCCGATGCGGTTGAACACCTCGAGCGAGGAGTTGGCGTGGATGGTCGACAGCGAGCCGTCGTTGCCCTGGCTCATCGCGTTGAGCATGGTGACGATCTCGTCGCCGAGCACCTCGCCGACGATCACCCGCGAGGGGTTCATGCGCAGCGAGCGCCGCACCAGCTCGGCCATCGAGACGCCGCCGAGTCCCTCGGAGTTGGGCAGCCGCTCCTCGAACGCCACCACGTTGGGGTGCAGGTCCTGGTACTCCCCCAAGCCCAGCTCGAGCGCCCGCTCGACCGTGACGAGCCGCTCGGAGGCGTCGATCTCGTTGGCCAGCGAGCGGAGCATGGTCGTCTTGCCGGCGTTCGTGGCCCCGGCGATCATGATGTTCTTGCGAGCACGCACGGCCGCGCGCAGGAACTGGCCGACGTCGCGGCTCATGGTGCCGTTGCCGATCAGCTCGTCGAGGAAGACCCGGCCGAGGCGCGCCTTGCGCACCGAGATCGACGGGCGGGCGCACACGTTCATCACCGCGGACAGCCGCGAGCCGTCGGGCAGGCGGAGGTCGAGCTGGGGGTTGGCGCTGTCGAAGGGCCGGCTCGACAGGCCGGTGTGGGCGGCGAGCACCTGGATCAGCTCGACGAGCTCCTCGTCGGACTCCGCGACGGGCGGGTGCGTCTCCTCGTGGCCGTCGCCGTACTGGACGAAGACCTGGTCGCAGCCGTTGATGTCGATGTTCTCGACCTCGGGGTCCTCCAGCAGCGGCTGCAGCCGGCCCACGCCGAACAGGGCCGAGTGGATGGCCGAGGCCACCTGCGCCTCGTCGTCGGCGGCGATCGGCGCGCGCCCCTCGGCGATCTCGTAGCGCGCGTGGTCCTCAAGGACCTGGACGATCAGCGAGCGCGCGTACTCGCGCTCGTCGTCGGCCGACATCGCGGTGACGCCGCTGACCTGGTCGCGGCGGCGCTGCTCGTTGAGCCGGTCGGCCACCTGCACGCGCAGCTGGCGGACGAGGTTGTGGTCGGTCACGCCTGCACCTCCTGGGTCTGCGGGACCGGCGAGAACCGTGCCTCGGTGTCGTCGGACAGGATGCGGACGAGCGGCGCCGCCGAGCGCACCAGCGACGTGCGCCCGCTGTCGCCCTTGATCTGCCCCTGGAACACGGCGGCGCCGCGACGGTCGTGCGCCACGTGGTGAACGCCGCGCACCGGGACCTCGGCGCGCTCGAGGGCCTCGCGCACCTCGCGGACCGCACGCGTGCGCTTGGGCTCGGCGACGACCACGACGTGCACCGGCGTGCCCAGCGGCCCGCCGAGGTTGGTGATCACCGACGAGAGCCGCTCGCGCAGGTGCACCACGTTGCTCGGCGTCGTGTCGACGACCAGCACGACGGCGTCGGCCGAGCCGAGGAGGTTGTTCTGCGGGGTGGTGGCGCCGATGCGGCCGAGGTCGGCGACCACGTCGGTGCCGACGAGGTCGGCGAACAGCGGGCCGAACTGGATCCACTGCTGCGACAGCGCCACGGCCTGCTCGGGCGTCCCGACGCCCACGAGGACGTCGAGCCCGCCGACGATGGTCTGGGTGTGCTCGCGCACGAGCCCCGGGTGCAGGCTCTTGCGGCCCGCGGCGACCAGGCTCATCAGGCCGCGCTGCGGGTCGAGCACCTTGCCGTCGTGGGCCGGCAGGCGCACCGCGACGTCGCTGCCGGCGGGGTCGCACTCGGCGAGCAGCACCGGGCGCGGCCAGAGCCCGCCGAGGACCAGGCCGAGCGTCGTGGCGCCCGGCGAGCCCTTGGCCGAGGCGACGGCGATCAGGGCCATGGGGTCAGCTCCTCGCGCAGGCCGTGCCGAGGCCGGCGTCGGAGGCGTCGCCGACCAGCGCGACCTGCACGCCGTCGTTGGCCAGTCCGCTGGACAGGGTCTTGAAGCAGCGGCCGCCGATGCTCACCTGGACCGGGACGTCGCTGTCGGCGCCGCCGATGCCGCCGCTGTCGTCGCCCTCGGGGACGCTGACCACCTCGCCCAGGACGATCTGGGGCTCGGCGTCGGCGCCCGCGCCGGACTCGACGGTCATCGCGACCGAGGTGCCGGCCGTGAGGTTGCGCGCGACGGCGGGAGACACCGACACCGTGGCCTGCACGGTGCCCTCGGGCAGTCCGCCGTCCTCGGCGAGCATCCCGCTGTTCAGGACCGTGCCCGGGACGAGCCTCGTCGTCGCGAAGTACTTCTCGACCTGGTCGCGCTGGTCGGCCGACACGCCGTCGTCGAAGCCACGCGGCAGGCGCACGGTCTCGAGGTCGTCGGCCTGGATCTGCTGGCCCTGGGCCACCTCGGAGCGCACCTGGAGGAACTCGACCCGGTCGCCGGCGCGGAGCGCGAGCCAGCCCGACGCGGCGGCGCCGCCGACGATCAGCAGCACGGCCAGGCCGGCGAGCGCCGGGCGGCGCTCGCGCGTCGACGGCAGCCGCGACGGCGGCTGCGAGGTCGACCGGTTGCTCGGGGCCGGACGGTTCTTGGCCATGCGGTGGAACCTCTCACGCTCACGGGACGAATGACCACAGGGCGGAAGGGACGAGCGTCGTCCCCCGACCACTCACTCGACAGAAAGGTACAGCCCGGACCGGGCACGCTGGGGCCGACGTCCGAATTGTGACGTCAATCCGTGGGAGCGGGCGTGGGCACGCTCGCCGACGGCGAGGCCGGCGAGGTCGACGCCGTGGGCGCGGAGGGCCCGGGCGAGGGCGCCGGCGTCCGGCTCTGCTGCTCCTCGCGGTCCCGCTCGCGCTGCTCCTGCGCCTGCTTGCGCTCCTCGGCCGCCTTGCGCGCCTGCTCCTGCTGGAACGCGTCCTTGATCGTGAGACCGCCGCAGATCACCGCCACCACGATCAGTCCCACGACGACGCCGGGCCAGGTGCGCCGGTGCTCGCGCCAGGTGCGGGCCGAGCCGTGGATCAGGGCCGAGCGCAGCTGGCGCCGACGCATGGCGTCGGCCTCGAGCACGTACTTCTCGGCGTCGGGGGTGTGCGCGTACGCCGGTGGTGGTGGAGGAGGAGGGGCCGGACGTCCCTCGGGCGAGCTCACCGGGAGCCGCCCGACAGCGCCACGGCCGCCGCGACCTCGAGCATCGCCTCGCGGGTGGCGGCGCCGACGAGCGAGGCGTCGAACATGCCCCCCTGGGCGAGGTGGACGTCGGGCGGCACCACGACGACGCGCTCGGGCGCGACGGCGACGCGGGCGACGATCTCGCGGTGGGCACGGCGGTAGGAGTCGGCGTACCGGCACACGACCACCACGACCGCCCGCTCGGCCGCCGGCGGGTTGATCTGCTGCAGGCGGGAACGGACCACCTCGAGCGCGGACACCCCCTGCTCCCCCACGCCGGTGACGAGCACGGCCTGGTCGCAGCGCGCGAGCGCCGCGTGGGCGGCGTCGCCTGGGTCGCGTCCGACGTCGACGAGGTTGAAGGCGTGGTCGGCACCGACGCGGTCGAGCAGTGCGGCGAGGTCGCGGCGCTGCAGCGGCTGCTCCCAGGGCGGTCCGTCGACGACCGCCAGGCCGGCCGAGGTGCGCGGCAGCTCCTCCAGCGAGTCGGCGCGGCGCAGCACGGTGGGCGCGGCCAGGGGCTCGGCGACGCCGAGCGCGCGCCCGAGCGACGGAGCGCCGGGCTGGAGGTCCAGGGCCGCCGAGCGGTCCTCGCGCAGCGCGGCGAACGCCGACGCGACCCCGCTCAGCACGCTGGTGGTGCCCACGCCGCCCCGGCCCCCGGCGAAGGCGACGACGCGGCGCTCGGTCTGGCGTTGACGCACCGCGGCGACCAGCTCGCGCTCGACGCCCGCGGCCTCGGCGGCGTCGGGCGTCAGCACGCCGCGCCCGACGGTGCGCAGCAACGAGCCCGGCGAGCGGGGTGCGGGCTTGCGCTGGGCCGTCCGGGCGATCATCTGCGCCACCGGGTCGTGGCGCCCGGTGCCGGCGTCGTCGGGGGTCGTCCAGGACGGCGTGGTGGACGGGTCGGCCCTCGGGACGACGGCGTCGCGGGCCGTCGGCGCCTGCGAGGGCAGGTCCGGGCGGATCGGCACGATCCGGGCCGTCGGTCCGCCCGTCGTCGGTTCGGGCGCTGGCGGCTCGGTGGCCTGACGCGTGCCCGCACCCGAGGCCGCCGACGGGCCGTCCAGCCCGAGGCTGCGCGGGTCGATGCCCATCCGGGCGAGGTCGGCGGCGGCGTCCTGGGCCGACTGCCGGGTGCGCTCCCGGGCGCGCTCGGCCTCGGCCTCGCGGTCGTCGACGGGTCCGTCGTCACTCACAGCAGGCCTCCCAGCAGCCCGTAGACGCCGAGCGCGCCGGCGAGCAGCACGAGCAGGTCGACGACGACGAGGAACTCCACGACGTTGAGCACGCGCTTGAGCCGCGCGCGGGTGATGTCGGACATGCCCAGGGTGCTGGTGCCCACGGCGAGCGCCAGGACGCCCACCGCGGCGGGCACGAGCCAGGGACGC